>NZ_JBVIQR010000005.1:234193-239193 GCF_055576875.1 Streptomyces sp. NPDC033229
GTTGTCCCAAAAGAAGGGCGGGGTTGGGGGTGAAGAAACCCGCCCACCACCAGCCCGTCCCGCGTTTGAGGACGCGCCCGCAGGGCGCTCGCCGCCGCAGGCGGCACAGGCGGCCCGCAGCCGAAGAGCTGCCGACCAGGCGAGAGGCCACGGGCCCCTCAGTGCCGATACTCGGCGACCTGGTCCACCACCGCGTCAGCCGCCATGGCGAACGCTTCCGGACGACCGAGGAAGTCCCCGCCCCGGTCCGTGACCACCACGGGGAGCGAACCGCCCCGCGCCAGGTCGACGACCAGGGCCTGCCCCTGGACCGTGCGGGGCAGGCCCAGCCAGCGGACCGGCTGCTGGGCGGCCCGTACGGCGATGACGTCCGACCACGGCACGGTGGTGGAGGACGCCAGCCGCAGCTGGCGCAGCCCCTGCGGGCTCACCCAGAGCCCCACGCGCACCAGCCGGACCGCGAAGGTGATCATGAGTGCGGCGCCCGCGAAGCAGATTCCCGCGCCGGGCAGTGATCCGGCGAGCGCGATGATCAGCGCCGAGAACAGCACGTACGAGGAGAGCAGCAGCACCAGCGCGGAGCCGCCGACCCGCCAAGGACCGGGCCGGTACGGCCGCCGCCAACGGTCGAGGTCCTCATAGGGCAGGTTCTCGCCGGGCGCGGTCGCGGGCGCGAGGGCTTCGGCGTCGCGGTCGGCTGTCAGGAAGGGCAGGGGCACGACGGTTGTTCCTCACGTACGAGCACGCTCCACTGGCTGTGCCCGGTGAGGTTATCGATGCGTGAGGGGCCCCGACCACTCCAGGGTGGGTGGGCGGGGCCCCTCACGGTCGATCAGCGTCCGTCGGACGCTTCCGACTGCTGCGAATGGTGCGAATTCTGCGTGCCCGTCTGGAGCGACGGCATCCCGAACAACAGCGCCCCGACGAGCCCCGTCGTGACGGTCAGCCCCACGAGCACCCGGCCGGCTATCTGCGACCGGCTCGCGCGATCTCGGGGCGGCGGCGTGACGTTGCTGCGGTAGCGCTCGGCCTCGGCGACGAAGGCGAACGGCACGGGCTCTCGCCGGCGGAACATGAAGAACTCTCCTAGCAACCTCGAAGTCGGCTGTTACTCATAAGGACGTTCTTTTGGCCTCAGAGGTGCCCGTTTTCGTCAACTTCTGTGAAAAATCTCAACCGTCGTCCCGGCTCTCCCGTCCGTCCCCCTCACGCGGTCGCACTCGGCGGGTCCCGTCAGCGCGTCAGGCCGGACCGAGTGTCAGTGGCGGCCCGTAGGCTTGTCGCCGCCCGAGCATTGCAACTGGAAGGACCCCGCCGGTGACCGACAGCCCCACCGAGACCGCCAAGCCCGGATTCCTCAGCGACGTGACCGTCGAGCTGGTCAAGCACAGCGCCGCCGACTCCGACGTGCTATGGGCGGCTCGCGTCTCCACCGCCGGCGAGCAGTCCCTGGAAGAGCTCACGAAGGACCCCGAGCGGTCCAAGGGCCTCATCAATTACCTGATGCGCGACCGCCACGGCAGCCCCTTCGAGCACAACTCGATGACCTTCTTCATCAGCGCCCCGATCTTCGTCTTCCGCGAGTTCATGCGCCACCGCGTCGGCTGGTCGTACAACGAGGAGTCCGGCCGCTACCGCGAGCTCCAGCCCGTCTTCTACGTTCCGGGCGAGGACCGCAAGCTGGTCCAGGAGGGCCGCCCGGGCAAGTACGTCTTCGTCGACGGCACCCCGGAGCAGCACGAGCTGACCAGCCGCGTCATGGAGGATTCCTACCGCCGGGCCTATGAGGCCTACCAGGAGATGCTCGCCGCGGGCGTCGCCCGTGAGGTCGCCCGCGCGGTCCTGCCGGTCGGTCTCTTCTCCTCCATGTACGCCACGTGCAACGCCCGCTCGCTGATGCACTTCCTCGGCCTGCGCACTCAGCACGAGCAGGCGGCCGTCCCCTCGTTCCCGCAGCGGGAGATCGAGATGGTCGGCGAGAAGATGGAGGCGGAGTGGGCCAAGCTCATGCCGCTCACCTACGCCGCCTTCAACAAGAACGGCCGCGTCGCCCCGTAAGGGCGAGTGCGCTCGCGTTCTGCGCGGCCGCCCACACCAGGTGACGTGATCATGTGACGCACTGATGTACGCACCGGTAGCGAAGTGTCCGTATTGCGGCATTTCGTCACCTTCATCTACGCTGAACAAACGGACCCGGCACTGCTTGAACCCCCGAGCAGGCAGTGCCGGGATCCCTTTCGCACTCCCCGAGGGAGCACCTCACGGTGAGCAACGAGTAGCGTGGCCCCCATGGCTCCGACCTCCACACCGCAGACGCCCTTCGGGCGGGTCCTGACCGCGATGGTGACGCCCTTCACGCCCGAAGGTGACCTCGACCTCGACGGCGCCCAGCGGCTCGCCACCCACCTGGTGGACGCCGGCAACGACGGCCTCGTCGTCAACGGCACCACCGGCGAGTCGCCCACCACCAGCGACGCGGAGAAAGCGCAGCTCGTACGGGCCGTGGTCGAAGCCGTCGGAGACCGTGCCCACGTCGTCGCCGGAGCCGGTACGAACGACACCGCACACAGCATCGAGCTGGCCCGCGCCGCCGAGCAGGCCGGTGCGCACGGCCTGCTCGTCGTCACCCCGTACTACAACAAGCCGCCGCAGGAAGGCCTCTACCGGCACTTCACCGCGGTCGCCGACGCCACGGGCCTGCCCGTGATGCTCTACGACATCCCCGGCCGCAGCGGCGTGCCGATCAACACCGAGACGATCGTCCGGCTGGCCGAGCACCCCCGGATCGTCGCCAACAAGGACGCCAAGGGCGACCTCGGCCGCGCCAGCTGGGCCATCGCCCGGTCCGGCCTCGCCTGGTACTCCGGCGACGACATGCTGAACCTGCCGCTGCTCTCCGTCGGCGCGGCCGGTTTCGTCTCCGTCGTCGGCCACGTCGTCGCCCCCGAGCTGCGCGCGCTGCTCGAAGCCCATCGCTCCGGGGACGTCACCAAGGCCACCGAGATCCACCAGCGACTGCTGCCGGTCTTCACCGGTATGTTCCGCACCCAGGGCGTGATCACCACCAAGGCCGCCCTGGCCCTGCAGGGCCTGCCCGCCGGCCCGCTGCGTCTGCCGCTCGTCGAGCTGTCCCCGGAGGAGACCGAGCAGCTCAAGCGCGATCTGTCGGCCGGTGGGGTACAGCTGTAACCAGGGGCCGTTCCCCGCATAGCGGACCGGCCACCACAGACTTCACAACTGAACACCGAAAACAACTGCAAGTGCACGAATGTCACGCGCGCCATGTGCCCCAGCGGCATGTGGCGTGCGTGGTGAGGAGAGTCTTTTGAGTCACCCGCACCCTGAACTCGGTCCGCCGCCGAAGCTTCCCGAGGGCGGCCTGCGCGTCACCCCGCTCGGCGGCCTCGGCGAAATCGGCCGCAATATGACGGTCTTCGAATACGGCGGCCGTCTGCTGATCGTCGACTGCGGAGTGCTCTTCCCCGAGGAGGAGCAGCCCGGAGTCGACCTGATCCTGCCGGACTTCACGTCCATCCGTGACCGTCTGGACGACATCGAAGGCATCGTGCTCACGCACGGCCACGAGGACCACATCGGTGGCGTCCCCTACCTGCTCCGCGAGAAGGCGGACATCCCGCTGATCGGCTCGAAGCTGACCCTCGCACTGATCGAGGCGAAGCTCCAGGAGCACCGGATCCGCCCCTACACCCTCGAGGTCAAGGAGGGGCACCGCGAGCGCATCGGCCCCTTCGACTGCGAGTTCGTGGCGGTCAACCACTCCATCCCCGACGCCCTCGCGGTCGCCATCCGCACCCCGGCCGGCATGGCCGTGCACACCGGCGACTTCAAGATGGACCAGCTTCCGCTGGACCGCCGCCTCACCGACCTGCCCGCCTTCGCGCGGCTCGGCGAGGAGGGCATCGACCTGCTGCTCTCGGACTCCACGAACGCCGAGGTCCCCGGCTTCGTGCCGCCCGAGCGCGACATCTCCAATGTGCTGCGCACGGTCTTCGCCGGTGCCCAGAGCCGCATCATCGTGGCCAGCTTCGCCAGCCACGTGCACCGCATCCAGCAGATCCTGGACGCGGCGCACGAGTACGGCAGGCGGGTCGCCTTCGTCGGCCGCTCGATGGTCCGCAACATGGGCATCGCCCGTGACCTCGGCTATCTGCGGGTCCCGGCCGGTCTCGTCGTGGACGTCAAGACCCTCGACGACCTCCCGGCGGACGAGGTCGTGCTGGTCTGCACGGGTTCCCAGGGCGAGCCGATGGCGGCGCTGTCCCGGATGGCCAACCGCGACCACCAGATCCGGATCGTCCAGGGCGACACGGTCATCCTGGCCTCGTCCCTCATCCCGGGCAACGAGAACGCGGTCTACCGCGTGATCAACGGCCTGACCCGATGGGGCGCCAACGTCGTCCACAAGGGCAACGCCAAGGTCCATGTCTCGGGCCACGCCTCCGCGGGCGAGCTGCTGTACTTCTACAACATCTGCAAGCCGCGGAACCTCATGCCGGTCCACGGCGAGTGGCGCCACCTGCGGGCCAACGCCGAGCTGGGCGCGCTGACCGGGGTGCCGAAGAACCACATCGTGATCGCCGAGGACGGCGTCGTGGTGGACCTGGTGGACGGCGCCGCGAAGATCGTCGGCAAGGTCCAGGCGGGCTATGTGTACGTGGACGGCCTCTCGGTCGGCGACGTCACCGAGACCTCGCTCAAGGACCGCCGCATCCTCGGGGACGAGGGCATCATCTCCGTCTTCCTCGTCGTCGACAGCTCGACGGGCAAGCTCGTGGGCGGCCCGCAGATCCACGCCCGGGGCTCCGGCATCGACGACGCCTCGTTCTCCGCGGTCGTCCCGAAGATCGAGGAAGCCTTCGCCAAGTCCGCCTCCGACGGCGTGGTGGAGCCGCACCAGCTCCAGCAGCTCGTCCGGCGTTCCGTGGGCAAGTGGGTGTCCGACACCTACCGCCGGCGCCCGATGATCCTCCCTGTGGTCG
>NZ_JBVIQR010000006.1:0-44176 GCF_055576875.1 Streptomyces sp. NPDC033229
GTACGCGTCGCTGCCCGCGCGTGCGGACGCGCTGTTCGAGCTTACCGACGCGATGCTGTGTGCCGACGGACCGGTGAAGACACTCGTCGGGCTAGCCCTGGCTCCCGAACACCGCCGCGGTCACGGCGCCCTGTACGCAGGGCTGAACCAAGGCAGGGTGGATGTAGTCCGGCTGCGGCGAGCCCTGGTCTCCGTGGCGTTACCGAGGGCGGCCGACGGCCGCCTGGTCCTGGCGGTCGACGTCTCGCCGTGGCTCCGCCCGGATGCCGACACTGCTCCTGACCGGTGCTTCTGCCACACCTACGGCTACGGCGACAACAAGCATCTGATGATCCCCGGCTGGCCGTACTCGATCGTGGCCGCGCTGGAGACCGGCCGGACCTCGTGGACCGCGATCCTCGACGCCGTCCGGCTCCAGCCCGGCGCCGACGTCGCTGCGGTCACCACCGCGCAGATCCGCGAGGTCGTCGAGCGGCTGATCGCCGCCGGCCAGTGGAACGACGGCGACCCGGATGTCCTGGTCGTGGTCGACGCCGGATACGATGCCCCGCGGCTCGCGCACCTGCTGGCCGACCTACCCGTCGAGATCCTCGGCCGGACCCGCTCGGACCGGGTGATGCGCCGGCCGACACCACCACGCGCCTACGACCCCAAAGGCGGTCGACCGCCCAAGCACGGCAGCGAGTTCGTCTTCGGCCAGCCCGACACCTGGGGCACCGAACACGTGCTGACCGTCACCGACACACGCCGCTACGGGAAGGCCATCGCCCGGGCCTGGGACCGGCTCCACCCGCGGCTCACCCGCCGAGCCGCCTGGATCGACCACACAGCCGAACTGCCTCTTATCGAGGGCACCGTGATCCGGCTGAAGGTTTCCTGCCTGCCGTCCGGCGCCGACCCGAAACCGTTGTGGCTGTGGTGGTCCAAGACCGGTGCCACCGCCCTGGACATCGACCGCTGCTGGCAGGCGTTCCTGCGGCGTTTCGACGTCGAGCACACGTTCCGCATGATGAAGCAGACCCTGGGCTGGACCGCCCCCAGGTTCCGCAGCCCCGAGGCCGCCGACCGATGGACGTGGCTCGTCATCGCCGCCCACACCCAACTTCGGCTCGCCCGCCCCCTCGTCCAGGACCTCCGTCACCCCTGGGAGAAACCGGCCCCGCCCGAACGACTCACCCCCGCTCGGGTCCGGCGGGGGTTCAGGAACATCCGTGCGGCAGCGGACTCTCCAGCCAGCGCACCGAAACCCTCCCGGCCTGGCCCCGGCCGGCCGCCGGGGGCCACGAACCGACAGCGGGCACCTCGTCACGACGTGGGCAGAGTCCTCGCCACCGGCCAACCGTTCCAACGGCCCACCCACCACAAAGTCGGCACCAAGCCCCGGCGAATCGGTTAAAAGACAAGCTCAAGCCGTCGCCGGGCAGGCGCAGCATGCTGGGGGCATGGTCACGTCTCCTCCCGTCGGCCCGCCGCCGTATCCGCCCGGCCCCGCCCACCTGTCGCCCGGCCCCGCCGCACCGGCGCGCAATCGCCGGGCGGTGGTGGCCGGGGTCATCGCGGTGTTGGTTCTCGCGCTGGTGTGCGGGACCGCCGTGGCGTGGGTCATGACGCGGGAGGACGGTGGCCCGCTGGCAGGACGGCCGCGGGTGCGGGACGGTGCGGCAGGCATCTCGTACGCGATCCCGGAGGGCTGGGAGCGTAACGACAAGGGCGGCCTGATCAATGCCTTCACCTCATCGGTGGCCGTGAAGCGCACGGCCTCCGACACCCGGACCGGCGCGGAGGAAGGGGGCCGGACCGTCCTCGCCGGTCGGGCGGGCGGCATACCGCAGCCCTCCCTGCGGCCTCAGACGGAGCGCGCCGCCCGGTCGAACGCGGAGTTCTTCTATCCGGACGGGCGGTCGACGATCGAGGAGTCCCGGGCGACGACGGTGAGCGACCGCCCCGCGCATACCGTGGTGCTGAAGGTGAAGGATCGTCAGGGGCACACGGTTCACCTGCGTATGACCCTCGTCTCGGTGGACGACAGCCGCTCGGCCTTCCTCCTCGGCATCACCCAGCCGGCCGGGCCGGCCGAGCGGCGGGAAGTCGACTCGGTGCTGGAGAGCGCTTCCCTGTTGTAACGGTCATCAGAAGCGGACATCCGGTGACGCGCGGCCCGTCGCTACAGCCGACGGTCGATCAGGAATTCCGACAGGGCGCGGAGTTCGGCCGCCGCGCACGGTACGAGCGGCACGCTGTCGAGGCAGTCGTGTGCGGCCGCCACATGGCGGCGGGCCTCCGCCAAGGTGAAGGCGCGGCCGCCTGCCTCCTCGACGAGTCCGGCCGCGCAGTACGCGTCCGCGGCGTCCAAAGGCGCGTCGGAGTCGAGCAGCAACGCCAGCCGACGGCCCGCCGTGGTGTCCGAGGCGAGGGCCGCGAGGACGGGCAGTGTCTTCTTCCTGCGGTGCAGATCGTTGTGGACGGGCTTGCCGGTGGACCCGGGGTCGCCCCAGATCCCCAGCAGGTCGTCGACGGCCTGGAAGGCGGCGCCCAGCTGCCGGCCCGCCTCCGCGAGCGCCCCCGACAGCAGTGGCGAGGCGCCGGCCAGCACGGGTCCCACCGCCATGGCGCAGCCGAGCAGCGACCCCGTCTTGCGCAGGGCCATGGCCCGGTAGGCGGGTATGTCCACCGCTTGCGGACCCGTCCACGGGCGGTTCTCGAAGAGGAGGTCGTCGGCCTGGCCGTGCACCAGCTCCCGCAGGGCGCCGGACAGATGACGGACGGCCTCGGCCCCGCTCTCGCCCCCGGCGCCGGCCAGCGTCTCGACCGCGAGGGCGAACAGGGCGTCGCCGGCCAGGACCGCAGGCCCCGTACCGAACGCCTTCCACGCGCTGTCCCGGTGCCGGCGCCGCTCGTCGCCGTCCATGATGTCGTCGTGCACCAGCGAGAAGGTGTGCACCAGCTCGACGGCGACCGCACCCGCGACGGCGGCCTCGCCGGGCGCGCCCACGGCCTCGGCGCCGAGGACGGCCAGCGCCTGGCGGACGCCCTTGCCGCCGCTGTTCCCCGGGCCGGGGTCGGGCAGACCGTCGGCGTCGCACCAGCCGAGGGAGAACGAGGCCATCCGCCGCGGCCAGGGGTGCAGCGTCCGCACGGCCGCTCTCAGCGCCGGTTCGACCAGCTCCCGGCAGCGGTCCAGGGCGGGCGGCGGGGGTGCCTGGAGGCCGGTACGAGACGTCATGGGTTTCTCTCTTCGTTCGGGGAGCGTGCGGGGTACGGCGGCCGGGGTCAGCCGGTCGGCACCGCCCCGGCGGTCACGATTCCCAGCTCGGTCCGCGCCTTGTCGACCATGTCCCGGGCGTGCAGCAGCCCGATCCGGCCGAGGGTGTCGTGCAGCTCGTCGAGGTCGGCGGCGGTTTCCGCGAGGTCCCGTCCCAGACGGGCGCGTGACTTGACCAGACCGAGCCGGGAGAGCGCCTCGCCCCGGGGCTCGCCCATGGCCCGGAACTCCTCCAGGGCGCCGCTGTAGCACGCGCGGGCCTCCTCGTAACGGGCGGCGCGGAAGAGGACGTTGCCGCGCATCTTGTGGTTGTACGCCAACGCCCCGGCCAGCCGCATCTCCCGGCAGGCGCCCTCCGCCTCGGAGAGCAGCTCCAGCGCCCGCTCGGTATCGCCCCGCACGGACAGCACGTCGGCTATGCCGCGCAGGGCCCAGGCGCGGCCGCGGTCGTCGTCCGCCTTCCCGGCTATCTCCGCCGCCTCCTCGAAGAGGGCGAGGGCGGTGTCGTACGAGCCGGAGTTGCGGTGCATCTGCGCGATGCCCTCCAGCGCCCACACCGTGTGCCGGGCCTCACCGCGCCGTCTGGCCTCGGCGAGCAGTTTCTCGTGCAGCTCCCCGACCGCCTCGTAATCCCCTTGGATCCGTCCGGTCTCGGCCAATCCGGCGAGCGAGTAGCCGCGGGCGACGATGTCCCCACCGCGCTCGGCGAGTTGGGCCGCCGCGGCCAGCCAGCGCCGGGCCAGGGCGAGGTCACCCCGCTGCCGGGCCAGGGTGCCGCCGCTCCACACCGCCCATGCCATCGCCCCCTCGTCCTCGGCCTGCCGCGCGGCCCGGTAGCTCGCCTTCCAGGCCTGTTCGGCCTCCTCCACCCGGCCCAGACGCCGGCTCGCCTCGGCGACGGCGAGCCCCGCGTGGGCCGATTCCAGCGCACTGCCCGAGAGTTCGGCCCGCCGCCGCTGTTCCAGCGCCTGCTCGAGAACGTCCTCGAGGGAGGAGTTCACCGAGAGCGCGCCGAGAGCACCCCGGTACTCCGGGGCGAATGCCTTGCCGTACATGCATGCCTCACTTCACGACCGATCGGCGGGCATGGCGTCGCACCACCGATGATCAAGAAACTAGGCCCTCGCCCAGGCGCCTGG
This sequence comes from Streptomyces sp. NPDC033229, assembly GCF_055576875.1. NCBI lineage: Bacteria > Bacillati > Actinomycetota > Actinomycetes > Kitasatosporales > Streptomycetaceae > Streptomyces > Streptomyces sp. NPDC033229. The sequence goes on from NZ_JBVIQR010000006.1 coordinate 4,402, forward strand.
AATCCACCCGTGAGGCGGCTTTCCGTACATCTGCAGACCGGCTCGCGAGGCCGATGTCATCCCGAAGTTGTACGGGACAGGCACCTGGGCCGGTGTGGAACCGGGGCCCCTTGCGCGCGTGCCGGGCGCCGGCGGGCCCCGGCCTCACGGGGGAGTCGGCGGGCCGGAGACCCGCGTCGGACGGACAACCGCGCAGGCCCCTGGCCGGAAACGATCGGGGCCACGCCTCCACGCGGCGTAGTCACCGGAGGTGGGACGGCAGACGCCTTCCTCGGCGCCCACGACCTCAATTCTTCATACGAGTCCCGGGGCCGGGCGCGGGTGTCGGCCTGGGAGCATGGGGCGACCGCCGAAAGTCCTCTCTTCACCCTGCCCGCACTCCGACGGCATCCGTCGGAGTGCTTCGCGACGCGAAGGACGGATCGACATGCTGTTGGAGAACAAGGTCGCCGTGATCTACGGGGCGGGTGGTCGGGTCGGCCGCGCCGTGGCCCGTACCTTCGCCCGTGAGGGAGCCGAGGTCTTCCTGGTCGGCCGTACGCGCGCCACGCTCGACGCCGTCGCCGACGAGATCCGCGCGACGGGCGGGACGGCCGTGACGACGCGGCTCGACGCCCGCGACGAGAACGACGTCAACGCCTTCGTCGACGGGGTGGCAGGGCGGGCCGGGCGGGTCGACATCTCGTTCAACCTCATCGGTTACGACGCCGCCCGGACGCTTCCGAAGCCGTCGGCGGGCCTCCCCGCGCAGGGGTGCGCGCGGCCGGTCCCCACGGCCGCGACGTGGAGTCACTTCCTGACCACCGGTGCGGCCGCGCGGCACATGGCCGCGCGCGGGTCCGGGGTGATCCTGGGGTTGGGAGGCCCGAGCACCGGCTCGCCCGCCGGGGCCGTTGGGTTCGATGTCGCCCTGGACGCGTTGGAGGGGCTTCGCCGGCAGTGGGCCTGCGAACTGGGCCGGTACGGCATCCGCGTCGTCACGCTCAAAGCGGCCGCCGGGGAGACGCGGGCGCCGATCCGCACGGCGACGCCGGCCGACCTCGCCGCCGCCGCAGCCCTCGTGGCGTCGGAGCACGCCCGCGCGATGGCTTCCACCGTGAACGTCTCCCGCGGTGCGCTGGTGGACTTCTAGGGCTTTTCCGTGTGCACCCGGTGCGTTCCGCACCGGATATGGAACCGGCCGCTTCCATTCCATCACCGGGCCATTGCGGCCGAACGGCCCTACCGCCCCGGAATCATTGGTGGAAGCGTTGCGCACCGTGAATCCCTCGGTTACGCTCCCCCTCGCTCACCGAATTGCTCGCACGTCCTCCCTTCCGTACCTCTCGCGGCGAAGGAAGTAGGTCGTCCATGCCCGTGTGCCCGCTCCCGAAGTGTGCGTACCGGAATTCCCCGTCCGGGAAATCCGAGGCTGTGGAGAGATGAGTGGCAAGGAGAGCGAATTACGCACGACCGATGTCCGAACAGGCGCCGCACCAAGAGATTTTCTGTATTTCTGGACGGCCGGTGCTGTCGACGGACTCGGCACCTACGCGTCCGCGCTCTTCCTCCCGCTGATTCTCCTGGCGTCGGGCAGCTCACCGGGGGCCGTCGGGCTCGTGGCCTCCGTCTCCCTCGTCGGCGGGCTTCTCGCCTCGCCGTTCGCCGGGGTGCTGGCGGACCGCGGGTGCCGCCGCACCCTGATGGTCCGGTCCGCCCTCGTGGCCGCCGGGGCCATGGGCTCGGTCTTCGCCGCGGTGGCCTGGGACCGGCTCACCCCCGCCCATGTACTGCTCGCCGCGCTCGTCGAACGCGTCGCCTGCTCCCTCTACGCCGCGGCGGCGCAGGGCACGGTCCGGGCCCTCGTGCCACCCGAGCGGTACACGACCGCCATCAGCCGCCTGCAATCGCGTGACCAGGCCGTACAAATCGTCGGCCCGTCCCTGGGCGGTGCCCTGTTCCAACTCGCCCGCTGGGTGCCCGTACTCGCCGACGCGCTCTCCTTCCTCTGCGTCGCCGCCCTCACCCGCGCGATCCGCGCCGACCTGACCCCCTCGCGCCCCGCGCGCCGCGAACGCTTCACCCGCGAACTGGCCGAAGGGCTCACGTTCGTCCGCCACCAGCCGTTCCTGCGGTTCGTGACGCTGTGGACCGCGGGGCTCAACGCCGTGCTCGGCGTGCTGTACTTCCACGCCGTACTCGCCTCCCACGGCCGCGGCGCCGGGGCGGCCGCCATCGGGCTGATCCTCACCGTCAGCGGCCTGTGCGGGCTGGTCGGCGCGCTGACCGGCCCCTGGGTGATCCGACGGCTGGGACCGGCCCGTGTCGTCGTGGCCGCTTCCTGGCTCATGGTCCCGGCCGCGGCCGGGCTCGGGTTCGTGACGCACACCTGGGCGTACGGGCTGCTCCTCGGCACCGTGAGCCTCGCCGCACCCGCCGTGGGCATCGTGCTCCACGCGCGCGTGGTGTTCCTGACCCCCGACCGGCTCCAGGGCCGGGTGGGCACCGTCCTCGGCACGGCGGGCGAGACCGTGGCCGCGCTCGCCCCGGCGGCCGCGGGCGCCCTCGTGGCCTGGACGGGCGGCCGGGCGGTCGCCTTCGGCAGCGCCGGCGCGCTGGTGGGGCTGGCCGGTTACTGCACCGCGCGGCGCGGCCTCGTACACGGGGCCGGTGACACGGCGCGGCGGCCCGAGGGTGTGATCGGGTGACCGCCACGCGCGCGTGGGGCGTCTACCGGCCGGTCCTGCCGGAGGTGTGCCCCACCCGGCCCGACCGGATGGTGTACGTCGGCGACGCCGGCGGCCGCTGCGAGGTGTTCACCTGGGACCGGGCCACCGGGCGCTCCCGGCAGGTGACCACGAGCCCCCACGGCACCCTGCTCTGCGCCGTGGACGCCGACTGCGTCGTCTGGTGGTTCGCGGAGGAACAGGACGGGAGCGGCGTCTGGTACACCCAGGGCTTCGACGGCGGCCCGCGCACTCCCGCGTTCCCGGACGTGCCGCCCGGGCACTTCGCCGGGCTGGCCTTCGCCGAGGACGGCACGGTCGCACTGGGCCTGCGACGGCCCGACGGCACGACCGTCCACCTCGGCCGACGCGGCGACCGACCGCGCGCCCTGCCGGGCCACGAGGGAGCCGTCCGGCTGTGCGACGTGGCCCCGGGCGGTGGCCTGCTGGCCCTGGCCCGGTCGGCCCGCGCGCCCGAGGCCGTCACCGTCGTCTCGGCCGACGGCACTTCGGTGGCCGCCCTGGCGGGCGGGGAGAGACCGCTGTGGGCGCGGGGCTTCGCGCCCGGCGACGGTGCGCCGCGCCTGTTGCTGATCCAGCAGTACGAGAGCCACTACCGCCTCGCCACCTGGACGGCTGCCCAGGGCCTGTGCCCGCACCCCTGGTCGGCGCGCGACACCGAATTCACCGCCCGCTGGTTCCCCGACGGCGAACGGGTCCTGGTCCGGCAGGAACGGCACGGCCGGACGCTCGTAGCCGTCGCCGACCTCGTTCGAGGGACGCTCAGCCCGCTGGCCACCCCGCCCGGCAGCCTCCTCGACGCCGCGCCCGCCCCCGACGGCGACATCCACTTCGTCTTCACGGACGCGGTGACCCCCGCCCGGCCCATGACCCTCTCCGGGGCACCACTGCCCGGGGGCGACGCCACCCGGCTGCCCAGCTTCGGCACCAGCGAGGAGCTGTGGACGGACGGCGGCCCCGACGGACCGGTGCACACCTTCCTCTCCCGCCCCACCGGCAGCCGTGGCGCCCAGCCGCTGGTCCTGCTCGTCCATGGCGGACCGGCCGACCACGACCGCGATGTCTACGACCCCATGGTGCAGTCCCTGGTCGGTTCGGGGCTGGCCGTGGCCCGGGTCAACTACCGCGGTTCCACGGGGTACGGGGCCCGCTGGCGCTCGGCGTGGAGCGAGGGCGTCGGGCACACCCAGGTGGCCGACCTGGTCCGGGTGCGGGCCGACCTCGTACGCCGCGGCGTCGCCCGGCCGGACGCGGTCGGGCTGTGCGGCACCTCCTGGGGCGGCTATCTGACCCTGCTGGCCGCGGGCACGCACCCCGGCCTGTGGGCGGCCGCGGTGGCGGTCAAGCCGCTCGCGGACTGCGCCACCGCCTACCACCACTCCACCCCGGCCCTGCAGGCGTTGGACCGGGCACTGTTCGGGGGCACACCCGAGCAGGTGCCGGAGCGCTACGCGCACTCCTCGCCGCTCACCCACGCCACGGCCATCCGTGCCCCGCTTCTGCTGGTGGCCGCCCGGCACGACACCAAGTGCCCGCCTCAGCAGGTCGAGGTGTTCCTGGCGGCGCTGGAGGCGGCCGGGGTCCCGCACGACGTCGGCTGGCTGGACTCCGGCCACGACGGCTATGACGGCGCCGAGCACGCCGCCGTCACGGAACGGTCGGTGCGCTTCCTCCTGCGGAGGCTGACGCGCCCGGCCGCTCCGCCCACAGACGCCCGGACGCCGCACGGTGTCCGGTCGGCCCCATCGGCACCTGCCACCACACCGAGGAGGTGAACGCCATGCAGAAGGACGTCATCAACAACGACCCGCTCGAGGGCGACGAGGAGAGCCGCAAGCCCAGCGTGGGCATCAGCATCACCGTGCCCTTCCGTTCCGCCGAGGAGCCCGAGGAGTAGCCGCACCCGGGGGCCGGGCCGCCGCGGCGGCCCGGCCCTTCGCGCCGACGGCCCTGACGGCGCTGAATTCGGGATTCCCGCAGCGGTGACGAAGGCCCGGCGGATGAGAAGTTCGGACGGGATCCGATAAGAGAGGCCAATTGTGCGCGTAACCCTGGTCAACATGCCCTGGGCCCCCATCGATCTGCCCTCGCTGGCTCTGGGAATCCTGAAACGCAGCATCGACGAAGGAGTGCCGGGGGCGCACGCCGAGGTGCTGCACGCGAATATCGACTATGTCGACTGGATCGCCGAACGGCGCGACGATTTCTCGCTCGCCGACTATGAATACTATTCACTGGCCTCCTACTTCCTCGGCTGCGGCGACTGGGTGTTCTCCTCCGCGCTCTACGACGACGACACCTGGCGGGTGACGGAGTTCGCGGACGCGATGGGCGGGAAGATCGGCGCCCGGCGCCTGGAGACCACCGTGGAGCTCCACGCGAGCGCGACCGCGTTCATACGGACCGTCGCCGAGCGCATCGTGGCGGCGGAACCCGATGTCGTCGGCTTCACCTCGACGTTCCAGCAGAACACCGCCGCCCTGGCCGCCGCCAAATACGTCAAGCGGCTCAATCCGGCCATCAAGACCGTCATGGGCGGCGCCAACTGCGACGGCAAGCAGGGCGAGGCCGTCCACCGCAACTTCCCCTTCGTGGACTACGTCGTCCGCGGTGAGGGCGAGGAGTCCTTCCCCGCGCTGGTCACCGCGCTGCGCGACGGCTCGGACCTCGACGCCGTCACCGGGCTGTGCCGACGTGACGCGGACGGCGCCTCGCACGCCAATCCGATGAGTACGAGGCCCCTGCCGCCCGCGGCGATCCTGCCGCCCGACTACACGGGCTACTTCGAGCGGCTGGCGGCCTCCGCGGCCCACGCGTGGGTCGAGCCCAAGCTGGTGGTGGAGGGCGCGCGGGGCTGCTGGTGGGGGGAGAAGCACCACTGCACCTTCTGCGGGCTCAACGGGTCGTTCATGCAGTTCCGCAGCAAGAGCCCCACGGTGTTCTTCGAGGAGATCATCGCTCTCGCGGCCCGGCACCGGGTGCTCGACATGTACGTCGTCGACAACATCCTCGACATGGGATACGTGAAGTCGCTGCTGCCCCGCATCATCGACAGCGGCTACGACCTGCGACTGCACTACGAGATCAAGGCGAACATGCGCAGCGGCCAATTGCAGACCCTCGCCGACGCCGGTCTCATCTACGTCCAGCCGGGCATCGAGAGCCTCAGCAGCAAGGTCCTCGGCCTCATGGACAAGGGCGTCACCGGCTGCCAGAACGTCCGCATGCTCCGCGACGGCGCGGCCGCCGGGCTCTCGGTGGCCTGGAACTACCTGCACGGGTTCCCCGGCGAGGAAGCGGCGGACTACGACGACATCACCTCCCAGCTGCCCGCCCTCGAGCACCTCAACCCGCCCGTCGACCAGTCCGCGCGCATCGCCATCGAGCGGTTCAGCCCGTACTTCAACAACCCCGGCATGGGCTTTTCCGACCTGCGGCCCGCCGAGCCGTACCGCATCACCTACGACCTGCCGGAAGCGGAGATGTTCGACCTGGCGTATGTCTTCGACGTACCGCCGCGCGGCGTCGGCGACGAGGTGGTGCGCAGGCTCAACGACGCCCTGACGGCATGGAAGGGGACCTTCGCCACCAGCCGGCTGACGCACTGCGACCTGGGCGAGCGGATCGTGCTGGTGAGCCGCCGCCGGGGCTTCGACTGGCGGACGCTGGAGCTGACCGACCCCGTGGACGTAGCGCTCTTCCGGCTGCTCGACCAGCCGCACACCCTCGTCGCGGCGGCGCGCAAACTGCGCGAGCAGCACCCCGGCTCGGACGCGGGCACGATCGAGGCGACCCTGCGCCGCTGGCGGGAGCTCGGTCTGGTCTTCGCGGACGGCGGCCAGTACGTGCACGTGGCGCCGCCCGCGGTGAACGAGGAACTGCTGCGGCTGGACCACATGCGGCGGACCGAGGCGGAAGACGCCGCGGCGGAGACGGAACCGGCGCTGCAGAGCACGGGAGCCTGATCCGCGGGCCGGGCCTGCCCGGCGCCGGCCCAGTACGCACGTCGGCACCGGGCCGGCACTCGACTCGGCACTCACAAAGGGGATTTCCATGACGGCAGCCGCCGCGTCCACGACGCCGGACGCTCTGACGGTGACGCTGTGGCGCGATTACGACCGGGCCGCCTGTGCCGTGCCCGGCATGCTGATCGGTACAGCCCACCTCGACGGGCCGGGCGCGGGGCACGCGCGCCGCCTCTTCGACGCGGGCGCCCGACGGGTGGTCGTGGCGGACCCCGTCGATCTGACCGGCCCGATGGACGATGCGCGAGCCGCCCGGACGGTCCGGACGCTGAGCCTCATCGGTGATCTCACCAGCCTCGCCCTCGCCGTCGACTGGACCGTGCGGCCGGGGCCCGACCCGCACGACTGGCGCCGGCTCGGCCATCTGTACCCGCCCACCGCCGTCCTCGGCGTCCCGGACCCCCAAGGCGTGCTGAGCGAGTGGCGTCGGGGGTACTACATCTGCAAGTGCGTGTACCGGCGCGGGCCGGGCTTCCTCCAGGTACGGGACCGGCGCTACCGCGAGCTGCGGCGCTTCACCATCGACGAGCCCCATTACCAGGAGGCCATCGAGGCGCTGGCGGACGGCGCCCACGCCGAGGACCTGCCGGCCGACGCGGTGGAGGACTTCCTGCGGGAGGACCTCGCGGTGCGGTTCGGCGATCACCTCTGGTGGGCACCGTACCGGGTGGGCCGCTGGCCGCACGCCCAGATGGTCATCTGACCGCCCACCCCGGGGCTCGCGCCTACCTGTCGGGCCGTCAGCGACGCGCTGGTCCTCTGCGTCCGCGCTGTCCGGAACCCGTCGGTCCGGGGGTGGACCCGGACACCGGACGAGTCATTCACCTGGTAGCTTCCAAGAGTTGATCATCTGTACACCTTGTCATGGGATGTACATGGGCCATGCATGGTCCAAATGTGTTATGTCGTTCAACTCTTTACTTCGCACTTTGTTAAGGAAGCAACAGTGGTCAGACTCAGCCGTGTCCGTCGTCTCGCGGGCTCCGTCACGGTCTCGGCGGTGGCCCTCGCCGTCCTGCCCGCCACCCCGGCCTTCGCCGCCGACCCGGCCACCCCGCACCTCGACGCCATCGAGCAGACGCTGCGTCAGGTCTCGCCCGGCCTCGAAGGCGATGTGTGGGAGCGCACCAGCGGCAACGCGCTGGACGGCTCGACCGCGGACCCCGCCGACTGGCTGCTCCAGACCCCCGGCTGCTGGGGCGACGACAAGTGCGCCGACCGCGTCGGCACCAAGCGGCTGCTCGCGAAGATGACCGAGAACATAGGGAAGGCGACGCGCACGGTCGACATATCCACCCTCGCGCCCTTCCCGAACGGCGGGTTCCAGGACGCGATCGTCGCCGGGCTCAAGGAGTCGGTCGGCAAGGGCAACAAGCTGAAGGTCCGCATCCTCGTCGGGGCCGCGCCGGTCTACCACATGAACGTGATCCCGTCGAAGTACCGCGACGAGCTGACGGCCAAGCTCGGCAAGGCCGCCGAGAACATCACGCTGAACGTCGCGTCGATGACCACGTCGAAGACCGCGTTCTCCTGGAACCACTCCAAGATCCTCGTCGTCGACGGCCAGTCGGCCATCACCGGCGGCATCAACAGCTGGAAGGACGACTACCTCGACACCGCGCACCCGGTGTCGGACGTCGACCTCGCCCTGACCGGCCCCGCCGCCGGCTCGGCGGGCCGCTACCTGGACACGCTCTGGACCTGGACGTGCCAGAACAAGAGCAACATCGCCAGCGTCTGGTTCGCCGCCTCGGGCAACGCCGGCTGCATGCCGACGATGCACAAGGACACCAACCCCAAGGCGTCCCCGGCCACCGGCAACGTACCGGTGATCGCCGTCGGCGGGCTGGGCGTCGGCATCAAGGACGTCGACCCGAAGTCGACGTTCCGCCCCGACCTGCCGACCGCCTCCGACACCAAGTGCGGGGTGGGACTGCACGACAACACCAACACCGACCGTGACTACGACACGGTCAACCCCGAGGAGAGCGCGCTGCGGGCGCTGGTCGCCAGCGCGAAGGGCCACATCGAGATCTCCCAGCAGGACCTCAACGCCACCTGCCCGCCGCTTCCCCGGTACGACATCCGGCTCTACGACGCCCTCGCCGCCAAGATGGCCGCGGGCGTGAAGGTCCGCATCGTCGTCAGCGACCCGGCCAACCGCGGCGCGGTGGGCAGCGGCGGCTACTCGCAGATCAAGTCGCTGTCCGAGATCAGTGACACGCTCCGCAACCGCCTCGCGAACATCACCGGCGGCCAGCAGGCCGCCAGGACGGCGATGTGCTCCACCCTCCAGCTCGCGACCTTCCGCAGCTCCCCGAACGGCAAGTGGGCCGACGGGCACCCGTACGCGCAGCACCACAAGCTGGTCTCCGTCGACAGCTCCACGTTCTACATCGGCTCCAAGAACCTGTACCCCTCGTGGCTGCAGGACTTCGGCTACATCGTGGAGAGCCCGGAGGCGGCCGAACAGCTCGACGCGAAGCTGCTCGACCCGCAGTGGAAGTACTCGCAGGAGACCGCCACGTTCGACTACGCGCGCGGGATCTGCAACGCCTGATCCTTCGCCCGGCTCCCCACGGGGGCACCCCGCACCACTCCCGGTGCGGGGTGCCCCCGCGGCGTTCTCCGGGCGGTGCCCGGCCATGCGCCACAGCAGCATGGCACGGCCGCGGGGGCCACCCGATGCCGTCCCGGCACGGTCACCCATTAGTGATCTGCGATTTCGCCGCCCCCGGCACCGGGTGCGAGCATGCGGCCCGCGACCCGACCCCGGGTCCCAACGCGAGGAATTGGAGCGTCAATGCAGCGATGTGGGGGAAGCCCGGCCCGTCGGTGGACCGTGGCCCTGACCGCGACGACGGCTGCCTTCGCCGTCGCACTTCCGACGGCCACCGCCGAGGCGGCGGGCGGCCCGAAGGGGATCGGTGCGAAGGGCGCCTATCTGCTCGACGGCAGCGGCGGCAAGCTCTGGGAGGGCAAGGCCGCGGACATCGAACGACAGATGGCCAGCACGACCAAGGTCATGACCGCCGTCGTGGTCCTGGAGACGCCGGGCGTCGACCTGAACAAGCCCGTCGCCATCAAGCAGTCCTACCGCGACTACGTCGCACGGACGGGCGCCAGCACCGCGGACCTGCGCGTCGGCGACAAACTGACCGTGCGCCAACTGCTGTACGGACTGATGCTGCCGTCCGGGTGCGACGCCGCGTACGCGCTCGCGGACACCGTCGGCAGCGGTGGCAGCGAGAAGGCGCGCACGGCGTCCTTCATCGGGAAGATGAACGCCAAGGCGGCCCGGCTCGGGCTGCGTGGCACGCACTACGACTCGTTCGACGGCATCTCCGCCCACGGCCGCAACCACACCACCCCGCGCGACCTGGCCGAGCTCGCCCGGCACGCCCTGCGCAACGCCACCTTCGACGCGGTCACCCGGTCGACCAGCACCCGGCAGAAGGCGACCAACGTCAACCGGACCTACACCTGGTACAACACCAACCAGCTGCTCGGCGCGTACCCCGGCGTGATCGGCATCAAGACCGGCACCGGCAGCGCCGCCGGACCCTGCCTGGTCTTCGCCGCGAAGCGCGGCAAGCGGACCGTCGTGGGTGTCCTGCTCAACGACGCCAACCGCTACCCGGACGCCTGGAAGATGCTGGACTACGCCTATCACACACGCACCCCGATGAAGCTGCGTCAACTCCCCTCGGGCGCACACGAGGACTGACGCTTCCCGCCCGCCCGGGGCGCCGGGACGGGGCTCCGGCGGCCGATGTGCTCCACGGGATGGCAGTAGTCCAGCCCGCCGAGGGACTCGCCGGCGAAGAACCGGGTCAACAGGTCCACGATCTCCGCCGGCCGCTCCAGGTGCACGAGGTGGTCCGCGTCCTTGAGCGTCGTGAAGCGGGCGTCGGCGCACTGGTACGCGGCCTCCCGGCTCAGGGCCGGGGTGGTCAGCGGATCGTGCTCACCGGTCGCGACGAGGACCGGCACCCGCACCGTCGGGCCCCCGGGCGTGCCCGGGTGGTCGAGCAGCCGCCGGGTGTTGTCGAGGAACTTGGTGATGTCGTGCGCGGACAGCTCGCTCAGCGCACGGGACAGGGCCCTGATGACGGTGGGCCGGCGGGTGACCGTGACGAGCGGGGAGGAACACACCATGGAATCCAGGACCCCGCTCTCGAACTCGGCGCGCCGGCCCTGTTCCCCCAGCCTCAGCAGACGCTCCACCCGCGACCGGACGTGATCGGTCAGATGCGCCATGGTGCCGACGAGCGCCAGCCGCTCGACCCGCTCGGGGTGTGTTTGCACCCACTGGTAGGCGATGGCGCTGCCGTACGAGGTGCCCAGGATGTTGACCGGTGCCGGGGCGACCTCGGACAGGAAGCGGTCGAGGGCGCGGGTGAGGAAGTCGAAGCCGTAGCGGGCCGGCAGCGGGTCGGCGGCTCCCCAGCCCGGGAGATCCACCGTGATCACGCTGGCTGCCTCCAGGAAGGACTGTTCCACCCGCCCCCAGGCGTCCTGGTGTTGGAACGCCCCGCCGACGAGGACGATGGGCGCCATCCGCGCGTTGGGCTGGTGCACGATGCGCCCGCTGTACGCGTAGCCGTCGCAGCTGAGCGGAATGACCTCTTCGCGGAAGGCGGTGTGCGTCGTCACGGCGATCTCCGTTTCACGGTCGGGCGTCGCGTCCGGACGCTGCTCGCGGCAGCTCGCGGCAATGCGTACGACCGGGAATCTCGTGGGGGGTTTCACCAGGGGCAACGAGAGGTCATGCCCGCGCGTTACTGGCCGCCCGCCCGACAGGCGCGAGCGGTCACCCAACGTCGCCCCGTGCGCCCCGGGAGCCCGACGCCTCACAACCGCAACGCGTGGATCTCGTCGTGGATGAGGCCGGACAGCCGCGGGGCCAGATTCCGGTGCTGGTGGTCGGTCACGACCGTCACCACCGCGTTCGCGTCGTGCAGGGACAGAGTCACCGCCACGGGGTGGCCGGCGCTGAGCGTGGGCAGGGCCGACACGGCCACCAGCGGCGCGGCACCCAGAGCGAGCGGACCGGCGTAGGTCGCCAGGCTGCTGCACAGCAGGGAGGAATAGAGGGGGGAGGCCACATAACGGCCGAGGGCGTCGGTCAGGCGGCCGGACCGGTGCCGGGTCCGGGACACCAGCAGAGCCTGCGCCTGCGCCCGGCCCTGCAGCGCGGCACGCCGGGTGAAGCTGTCCACCGCCGCGAGCCGCCGCGCGGGACGCCGGTGGGTGGGGAGCGGGACTCTGATTGTGGCGTAGTGGTTCCCGAGGACGTCGGCGTCCTCGGGAGTGCGCACGTCGACGGGGACCATCGCGCAGACCCCCGGGAGCCGCGGCCAGCGCCCGGCCAGGCCGGCGGTCCGCAGGGCGGCGGCGGTCGCGGCGAGGAAGACGGCGTTGGTGGAGGCCCGGCCCGAGGGCAGGGCGTCGCGGGCGGCGCTCAGGGTCGCCCGCGGCACCCGCTCGAAGGACAGCACCCGCCGGGCGTCCACGGGCCCGTGGAACGGCAGCGGGCGGGCCTTGGGCAGCACATCGGTGAGCGCCCGGGTCAGTGCGCGGCGCGTCGGCGCGTCGGACGGCGCGTGCGCGGCCCGCCGCGCCCCGCTCCCCGGCAGCGGCGCCGCCGGCGCGTCGAGCAGGGTCCGCAACAGCGTGACCATCGACTTGCCGTCGAGCAGGGCGTGGTGGACGCGGATCAGGAGCGCGAAGCCGCCGGGCGAGGGCAGCAGATGAAGCTGCCACGGCGGCCGTACGGGCGCGAACGGGCGGGCCAGCAACAGCGCCGTGTCCGCCTCCGGCGTCGTGCGTCCGCCTTCCGGCCCGGCGGTCACGTGCGTCGCGGTGTCGAACTCCGGGCCGGGCGTCCACCGCGGCCACGCCGACGCCGGGGCGGCCGCGGGCGGCATGAGCCGCAGCCGGGGGAACGCCCCCCAGCGCCGACGGGCCCGCTCCCGCAGCTCCGACAGCGGCGGCGGAGGGCCTTGGAACCAGGCGAGCAGCCCGGCCGTCATGCAGAGGTGTTCGGTGCTCTGCTGCCCGTGGAACCAGGCGTCCAGCGGCGGCATGGCGATGCCCGCCGCATACGGCGTCGGTTGCGGGCCACTGGTGTCGCGGCGCGGCCGTGGCAGATCGGTGGTGTGGTCGGCGAGGGCGTCCGGGGAGGTGTCCTGGGTGCGTTCCGTCACGAGGGGTCCTGATTCTGACTGGGCGTCGACGTCGTGGGTGCGTGGCCGTCGGACCGGCGGCGAGGAAACCGGCGGGGGAGGAGAGCGGGGCGTGGTCAGGAGGCCAGTGCGGCGGCCGCCCGGGCGACGGCTCCCGCGCCGTCCTCCTGTGCCAGCCGCTTGGCGAACGCGGTGGCCCGCTCGGCGAAGCCCGGCTCCCCGGTCGCCCGCCGCATCGCGTCCGCCAGCCGGCTCGCGGTCAGCTCCCGGTGCGGCAACACCCGTGGACTCACGCCCAGTTGCACCAGCCGGGCGGCCCACCAGGGCTGGTCGGTCAGCACCGGCACCGGCACGGCGGGCACCCCCGCACGCAGCCCCGCTCCCGTGGTGCCCGCCCCGGCGTGGTGCACGACGGCGGCCGTGCGCGGCAGCAGCCAGCCGTGCGGCACCACGCCCACCGTGATGACGTCGTCGTTCACCACGGACAGCCCCGCCCACCCGGACTGGACGATGCCCCGCGCCCCCGCCTGCCGCAGCGCACGGGCGGTGATGGCGCTCAGCCGCTCGGGGGCGTCGGGCATATTGCTGCCGAAGCTGACGAGCACCGGCGGCGGCCCGGCGGCCAGGAAGTCCGTGAGCAGCGCGGGCGGTGTCCACAGCGGGCACTCGTGCGGCCACCAGTACCCGGCGACGCGCAGCTCGGGCCGCCAGTCCGACGGGCGCGGGACGACAGACGGGCTGTACCCGTGCCAGATGGGCCAGCGGCTCGCCTCCCGCGCCCTGCGCAGCCGGTGACCGCTGCGGTACGGCAGCCCCAGCCGGGCGTGCAGCCGCCGGTAGGCCGCGGCGTACAGGGCGTCCATCGCGACGTTCACCGCTCGGCCCCGGAGCCGGTTGGCGTACCCCGGCTCCCGCCACGACAGCGCGCACGGCGAGAAGGCCGCCGTGGGGGCGTCGGGTTGGAGGAAGACCCCCATGCTCGGGATGTCGTGGTAGCGGGCGACCACCCTGCCCACCGGCGCGGCGATCGTCGACAGCAGGACCAGGTCCGCCGACGGGTCCACCGCCGTGATGATGCCGTCCACGAGCCCCGCCGCGGCCCGCTCGGTGGCGTGCGCGAGCCGCTGGACCGCCCGCAGCGAACGGCCCCCGTGCCGGAAGCGGGTATGCGCGCCGATCAGCTCCTCGAACGGGTCGGCGGGCAGCGGCCGCATGCGCAGGCCGCAACAGGTCACCAGTTCCTCGAACTTCGCGTGGGTGACGATCTCCACGTCGTGCCCCTCGGCCACGAGACGGTGCCCGAGACCGGTGTACGGGGCCACCGAACCCATGGTGCCCGCCGTGATGATTTGGATGCGCATGACCCGGCCCTCCCGCCCGCCGGGACACGGCCGGCGTCCGACGAACTGCCTCACCGACCCAACGAGGAGGAACCGGCCCGGATACGGCGGCGGGGCAGAGCGAGGGCCCACCGGTGGGCCGCACGGCCGGTGACGGCCGTCAGGCGCGCGGGCCCTGGTCGTCCGCCCCGGCGGCCCCGCCCGTCCCGAGCCGGTAGACCCGCCGCGCGTTGCCCGCCCCGATCAGCCCGGCGATCCGCCGCGCGTCGTCCGGCGACCACGCCCCGTCGTTCACCCAGCCGGTCAGCAGCCCGGCCAGGGCCCGGCGGAAGAGCTGGGCGCCCACGACATAGAGCTCCGGCAGCCCGTAGGCGTCACTGGAAAACATGATCTTGCCGAACGGGGCCAGTTCCAGCATCTCGCCGAGGACCACCTCGGCCCGCGCCCCCGTGTGGGTCAGGGACAGGCCGACATCGGTGTAGACGTGCGGGAAGGCGTGGGCGAGGTAGCCGGCACCCCGGTGATACGGATAGCCGTGCAGCAGGACCAGTGAACAGCCCGTGGGACGCACGGCGCGTACGAAGTCGGTGAGCAGGAGCGGGTCGCAGCGGTCCAGGCGCAGGTCCGGGTCGCCGAAGCCGGTGTGCAGTTGGAGCGGCAGGCCCGTCCGGGCGGCGGACCACAGCAGGTGGCGCAGCAGCACCGGGTCGGCCAGCCGCCCGCCCGGCGCCCGGTCGCCGAGCCAGCGGGCGGCCGCCGCCCGGACCTCGGCCGGTTCCGGCGGGGCGGGGGCGAAGTCGAGTCCGTACCGGTAGGCGACCACCGATTTGAAGCCCGCGGCGGTCCGGGCGGCGTCCCTGACGGCGGTGGCGAGGCCGTGGAGAAAGCCTTCGGCGGCCGCGGGCGGGCCGACGCCGTCGGCAATGCGCTCGGCAAGGGTCTCCAGGCGCACGATCTCGTGCGCGGTCGCGTTTCCGGCTGTCGCCAGCTCTTGAGGGCTCGTCAGGTCACCCGGGAGCCCGGTGTCCACCAGGTAGTCGGTGATCCCGGCGGCCCGCAGCAACCGCCCGGTGACCTCCCGCGCGCCGAGCTCGCGCCGGCGGGCGAGATAGCGGGCCGGTGGACAGTGCGCCGGGAGGTCCAGGAGCGGCGGGCACCAGCGGCGCACCGCGAAGCCGAGCTGGGTGTCGAAGAAGGTGGTGCCGGGCGCGGCGGGTGCGTCGGACTCGGTGAGGAAGGACGCGAAGTCCTCCGGGCCGAGATCGGCGCGGGCCACGCCGTGGCAGTGGTGGTCCACCAGCGGCGACGCCACCGGGGGACGCACTCAGAACCGCCTGCGGGTGGCGTCCGCGATGTCCTGCGGCGCGGCGCCGTCGAACCGCGCCGCCTCCCCGCGGCGCACCGCGACAACGGCCTCGAACAGCGGATCACCGAGCGCGGTGCGCAGCAGCGCCGACCGGTCGAAGTGCTCCAGCGCCTCCGGCAGCGAGGCCGGCAGCCGGGTCTCCCGGCCGGTGGCGACGGGGTCGCCCGCGACGGGAGGCGGCAGCGTCAGCCCGGCCTCGATCCCGGCGAGCCCGGCGGCGATGACCGCACCGACCACCAGATACGGATTGGCCGCCGCGTCGAAGCACTTGATCTCGGCGTTGGCGCCCGAGGCGTCATCGGGAGCGCCGGTGATGAAACGCAGCGCCGCCTCCCGGTTCTCCAGGCCCCAGCACTGGAAGGCCCCCGCCCACTGCGAGGGTGCGAGCCGCAGATAGCCGGCCGGGGTGGGGGCGCCCAGCGCGAGCAGGGCGGGCAGCTCCCGGAGCACCCCGGCGAGGAAGGCCTCGCAGACCTCCGTCATGCCGTACGGCCCGTCGCCGCCCCGGCACAGATTCCCGTCCTCGTCCCAGAGGCTCAGATGCAGATGCGCACCGTTGCCGACGCTCCCGGCCTCCACGACCGGCGCGAACGAGGCGGTCAGCCCGTGCCGCGCCGACACCGCGCGGATCGTCTCGCGGACCAGCACGGCGAGATCAGCGGCGCCGACCGGGTCCGCCGGGGCCACCGACACCTCGAACTGCCCGGGCGAGTACTCCGGGTGGATCTGCAGGACTTCGATGTCCTGTGCGGCGAGCGCTTCGAGGACATCGCGCAGATAGTCCGACAGCTCGACCAGGCGGGTCATCCCGTACGCCGGGCCCGCGCAGGGATACCGGATCTCCGTCTCGGTGAGATCGCCCCGGGTGACGACCCATTCCGTCTCGAAGCCCATCCGCAGCCGCAGGCCGCGTGCCGCGGCGTGCTCGGTCATCCGTCGGGCGAACTGCCGCTGGCAGGCGCTGTACGGGTCGCCGCTCTGTTCGTACCGGTCGACGGGCGCCCAGGCCCAGCCGGGCTGCGCGGCCAGCACGGTCAGCCGGTCCAGATCGGGGAAGAGCCGCAGATCGCCGTCCGGCCCGCCGATGTGGGGGCTGGCGACGGCGGAGTCGTCCGTGAGATAGACGTCGAAGGAGGGCGACATGCCCACGCCGCGCCGCGCGGCGTGCGGGAGCCGGGCGGTGGGAACGGCCTTGACCCGGGTGAGGCCCGCGACGTCCACCCAGGTGAGGGCGACGCCGTGGATGTCCATCGCCGTGAGCCGCGCCGCTTCCTGCCGCGCAGCCGACGCCGCCCGCTCCCGATCCGGCCTGTCCATGGCTGCATTACACACCATCAGGTGGGACACATGGGGGAGTTGTGCGGATCGCCCCCGGTCGGCGCGCGTCGACGCGGAGGCCCCGCCGTACGGGCCCGGGACCGCGGCGTGCGTCGGCAGGGGTGCCTGTGACGGGTGGAAGGGGGCAAAAGGTGGCGCGAACGACTCGGTCCACCGGTTAGCGTGTCCCCAATAGTTGATCTTGTCGTTGTTCGGGGGGTTGGTCGGACGTGGATGTGCCGCTGTTCTTTCTGGCGTACGCCTACCTTGCCGTCGCGCTCTGTGCGGCCCTCGGCGGTGCGGCTCGTCTGGAGGCCGCTCAACGGCGTCGGGGGAGCGGGGACCCGGCCGACCCCGCGCCGCTTGCCGCGGACGGGGCCGGGGGCGGCGCCGGCCGCGAGGTGCTGGAGGTCGCGTGGCTGAGCGGAGGCCCCCTGCGCGTGGTCGACACCGCGCTGGTCGCCATGGAACGCGACGGGCTGCTCCGGATATCCACCCAGCTCTCCGCCGGCGGCCGGGTTCACCTGACGTGGGGGCGCAGCCCGCGGACGGCCGTCGAGGAGGCCATCGTGCGCACGCACGGGGAAGCGAGGGCGCGAGGGACGTCCGTGCCCGAGGTGCGGCCCTTGCGCCGGCTGTGCGGGCGCGCCCCCGAAATCCTCGCCGTCGGGCGCTCCCTGAGGGACCGGGGGCTGGATTACGGCCTCACGTGGCGGTGGCTGTTCCGCGCCTGCGACCGTGTGCTGAGGGTTCTCACCTACCTCTGCTTCGGCTTCATGGCGGTCGTGACGGTGGTGGGGTTCGTGAACTTCGCCCACGACCCGGCCTGGGGGCCCCACATCCTGCTCTGCGACGCGCTGGCGGCGGTGGCCGCGCTGCTGTGCGGGCTGGTGCGCCACCACGCGCTGCCCGGGCCCGGTGACCGGACGCGGGCGGGCGCCGATCTCGCGCGGGGGGTCCGGCGCGGCGGTTCGGGAGGAAGCGGTGCGACCGCCTCGTCGACGGTGCTGATGCTGGGGGTGGCGCTCGACGGTGCGGGGTGTCTGCCGGACGCCCCGCTGCGGGAGCTGCTGACGGAGTGCGGGTCCGGGTCCGACGGCGACGCGTCGTGGAGCGACTTCTTCTCCGGCGGCGGCTCGGACGCGGGCTCCGGCGGTGACAGCGGTGACAGCGGTGGCAGCGGCGGGGACAGCGGTTCGAGCAGCTGTGGAAGCAGTTGCGGGAGCAGTTGCGGAAGCAGCTCCAGCGACTGAACGGTTCCTCCGCTCCCACGGCCCCGCCCCTTGAGTACCCGTACTCAGGTGGCCGGGCGTTCCGCCGGGAGAGCATGGGGGCACGGATCGTCAAGGAGTAGCACGTGCTCAGCACCTTCGCGCACGCGGTCGTACCCGCTCTCGGCCGCTTCGGCGTCAGCACCGACGTGGCGACGGAGATCGCGCCGGGAAGCATCGTCGCCCCCAACCACACGTCGCTGGTCGACCCCGGACTGGTCCTCGCGGCGGTCCGCCGGCTCGGGGCCGAGCCCGTCTTCCTGGCGGCCGCCGGTCTGTGGCGGATCCCCGTCCTGGGTCATGTGCTCGCCCGCGAGGGCCATGTGCCCGTCCGGCGGGGCACCGACGCGGCCGCCGGAGCTCTCGACGCCGCGGCCGAGGCCCTGGCCGACGGGCGTGTCGTGGTCCTCTATCCCGAGGGGCGTCTTCCCCGCCGCCCGGACTCCGGCGAGGCCGAGCCCGGCCCGTTCCGCACCGGGCTCGCCCGTCTCGCGCTGGCGACCTCGGCCCCCGTGGTCCCGGTGGGGCAGGCAGGGGCCCGCCGGGCCACCTCCGGTTCGCACGCCAAACAGATCACCGGACTGCTGACGGCGCCGTTGCGCAGGCCCGCCCTGCACGTCCACGTCGGCGCGCCCGTTCATCTCGCCGGTGACGTGGCCGCCGCCACGGCCCACGCCCGCGCGGCCGTGACCGGGGCCTGGCGGAAGGCGGTCGGACGGCTCGGCCCGCACGCCGCCGCTTCCCGCGAGGGTTGACTCGCAGGTCACCGCCGGGATTCGAGGGCCGGACGGTGACGGGCCGTACCCAACATCGAAATCTTCACTCGTTCGACTGGGTGCACCCAGGGTGATCGGCCAACTACTCTGGGTGTCATGAGTGTGTGGGGTCGCGCTGTCCTGAGGTCCGCGTTGCGGGCCCTGGTCGTCGCGCTGATCTCCCTGCTGCTGGCGCTCTCCGGATCGGCCGCGGAAGGCCTCGCCGTCAGTGTCGGCCGGGAGGAGACCTCCGGCTCGTCGTCGGCCGCGGCCTCCGAGGAGTACGCCGCCTGCGCCTCCGAGCAGCGCGGCTCGCGCTCCGGGCGGCGGTCGGGCCGTCCGCCCGGAAGGCTCGGCGGTGCGTTGCCGCCCGCCGTGTCCACGGGAGTGGACGCCGGGCAGACCCTGAGTGAGCGGGCCGTGCCCCGCTCCGACACCTCCGCTGTCGCCGCCGCCCACGCGCGGCACGCCGTCCTGCGCTGCTGAGCGGAACCGCGCCCGTCGCCTCCTTGCCGGAGGCCGCGGCGCCGCGCGTTCACCTTTCCGCTCACCCCGTAGTGCGACAGCAGGAGAGACGTCATGCCCCTCGACCCCGCGCGCGCCATGGACGCGTATCTGCGCGCCCAGGCCTACCGCACCCACCGCCCCGAGCCCGAGCCCGCCCCCATCGTCGTCGAGGAGTGTTACGACGTCCAGGACGCGCGGGAACCCCGGGAGGACGAGAAGGACGGCCACGAGACCGGCGCGGGCCGCCGCGCCGACGGAGAACCGGCCGAGCCGGCCGCGGAGGTGGCCACCCGGTCCGGGCCGGCGCCGAACGCTCCGCCCGCCGCCCCCCGCCGACCGGGGGTGCTCGCCCGGCTGCTGTCCCTGCGTCAGGGGGCGGGCCCGGTGGGCGACCACGGCAGGCCCGAGCCTTCCCCCTGAGCCGGTTCGCCGGGCCCGGCCCGGTGGGCTCAGGCAGTGGCGGAACCCCGTGCGCCGGCCTCGGCCGGCGTACGGGTGGTGGGCACCACCACGGGGGAGCCGTCACCCGGTGCCCGCAGGATGTCGGCCTCGATGCCGTACAACTCGCGCACCAAGGCCGCGTCCACCACGTCGCGGGGCGGGCCCTGGGCGACGACGGTGCCGTCCTTCATGGCGATGACGGTGTCCGCGTACCGCGCGGCGCTCGCCAGGTCGTGCAGGACCATGACGACGGTCCGGCCCGCGGTGGCGACCTGCTTCACGAGGTCGAGCACCTCCACCGCGTGGCCGATGTCGAGCGCGCTGGTCGGCTCGTCGAGGAGCACGATCGGTGTCTCCTGCGCGAGGACCATCGCGAGCCAGCAGCGCTGTCGTTGGCCGCCGGAGAGCTGGTCGAGGCGGCGGTCCGCGAGGGCGGACACCCCGGTGGCGAGCAGGGCCTCGTGCACGGCCCGCTCGTCGTCGCGGGACCACTGGCGGAAGAGGCCCTGGTGAGGGTGGCGCCCGTACCGTACGAGCCCGGCCACCGTCACGGCCTCGGGGGCCAGGGGGGACTGGGGGAGCAGGGCGATGCGGTGGGCCGCCTGGCGCTGCTTCAGCTTCCAGATGTCGGCGTCGCCCGCGTGGACGTGGCCCGACTCGGGCTGGTGCAACCGGGCGACGCAGCGCAGCAGGGTCGACTTGCCGCAGCCGTTGGGGCCGACGATCGCTGCGACCTGACCTGAGGGGATCGTCAGGTCGACGCCCGCCACGGCACGGTGGCCGGGGTAGCCGGCGGTGAGCTGTTCAACGCGGAGCTCCACAGGTGGCAGGCCCTTCCAAGACGTTCGCCGCAAGGTGGACCCTCCCGGCGGAGGGCCTTAAGGTAAGGCTAACCTAATGACTCATGGGTCCCGCGTGGGGGTGATCTCCCACGCGGAACGCTGTCCCCTTTTCTGTTTTTCTGCCTTGTTCCTTTCCTCTTTTGACGCCCGGAGCACTCGATGACCTCGACCCACCGCCCTCTTCTGCCCGCCTCGCGCCGCGCGGCTCAGGTCCTCGCCGCCGTGGGGGCGGCCGCGTTGCTGGTGACCGGCTGCGGCTCCGACAGCGGCTCGGACGACAAGGGCTCGGAGTCGACGTCGCAGGGTGCCGGGGGCGGTCAGACGCGTGAGATCAAGGACGCGACCGGCAAGCTCGTCAAGGTCCCGGCCCAGCCCAAGCGGATCGTGACGCTCACGCAGGAGGACCTCGACGCGGTGCTCGCCCTCGGCCTCAAGCCGGTCGGCATCACCAACGGGCAGGGCCTGAGCAAGCCGCCGGCCTACCTCGAGGACAAGGTCAAGGACATCAAGGTCGTCGGCAACCTGCTCCAGCCGGTGATGGACAAGGTCATCGCGGCCAAGCCCGACCTCATCCTGGCCGGTGACCTGCAGGACGAG
The DNA here is from genome assembly GCF_055576875.1 of Streptomyces sp. NPDC033229. Taxonomy (NCBI): domain Bacteria; kingdom Bacillati; phylum Actinomycetota; class Actinomycetes; order Kitasatosporales; family Streptomycetaceae; genus Streptomyces; species Streptomyces sp. NPDC033229. Next base: position 25,777 of record NZ_JBVIQR010000006.1, read on the forward strand.
CAGGTCCTCAAGCAGCTCCGCGAGATCACCCCGGCCACGCTGGTCACCATGGCCCCCACCGACGACTGGAAGCTGTCCTTCCGGGGCATCGGCAACGCGCTCAACAGCATGGACAAGGCCAACAAGGTCATCGCCGACTACGAGGCCAAGGCCAAGAAGGCCGGCAGCGAGCTGGGCGACAACAAGGGCGCCGAGGTCAGCATCGTCCGCTGGAACCCGGACGGCCCGAGCTGGATGGAAAAGAAGCAGTTCGCGAGCGGTGTCGCCCTGGACATGGGCCTCAAGCGCCCCAAGGCCCAGGACAAGGACGGCAACGCCCACACCCCGGCGCTGAGCCTGGAGAAGATCAACGAGATCGACGGCGACTGGCTCTTCCTGTCCACCCTCACCTCCGACGGTGAGAAGGCGCTGAAGGACGTGCAGAGCAAGCCCGCGTACAAGGACCTGAACGCGGTGAAGAAGGACCACGCTGTGACGGTGAACGGCTCAGTCTGGTCCACCCGGGGCGGCCCGCTGGCCAGCCAGGTCGTCATCGACGACATCGTGAAGGCGCTCAAGAAGTAACCGGGGCTCCGCCCCGGACCCCGGTCCTCAATCGCCGGACGGGCTTGAGAATCAAGCCCGTCCGGCGATTGAGGACACCGCCGCGCAGCGGTGGTGCGGACGACTCGGCCCGCGGAGACCCCTTACCCGGCCCGCCGGGCACGGCGAGCCGTCGCGAAGTCCGCCGCGGTCCAGGCCATGCCGATCGCCCCGTCCAGCAGCGCCCGCTCACCCATCGGTGACACCGCCGCCGCCACGAACTCCGCCTCGTGCGGCCCGCACGAGCCGCCGGTGATGTCGAGCACGGGGTGGATCGAGGGGACGGCGTGCGAGACGTTGCCCATGTCCGTGCAGGCGAACGCGTCGCGCTGCTGCGGCTCCGGGCGGCCCAGCGCACGGGCGTTGTCGCGCCACAGGGCGATCAGCTCCGCGTCGGTGCGGAAGTCCAGGTAGTCGGGCTCGGGGCGGGTCAGCTCCACCTCGCACCCGGTGGCCAGCGCACCGGCCCGGAAGCAGGCCTCGACCCGCTCCCGCAGCTCCCGCAGGTCCTCGGCGGCCGAAGCGCGGATCTCGTACTCGGCGGTCGCCCGGTCGGGAATCGCGTTCGGCGCGGTGCCCGCGGCCGTCGTCACGCCGTGCACCTTCCAGTGCGGCGGCAGTTGCTGGCGCAGCAGCCCGAGGGCGACCTGGGCGACGGTGAGGGCATCGGCGGCGTTGCGGCCCTCGTGCGGGTTGAGGCTGGGGTGCGCGGCCTTCCCGGTGTACGCGACGGAGAGGGTGCCGAGCGCGAACGAGCGGAACTCGGCCACGTCGAACGGGCAGGGGTGCACCATCATCGCGGCGTCCACCCCGTCGAACGCGCCGGCTTCCAGCAGCAGTGCCTTGCCCGCCCCGCGCTCCTCGGCGGGGGTGCCCAGGACCCGTACGGTCAGCCCGAGTTCGTCGGCGAACGGGGCGAGGCCGAGGGCCGCGCCGAGACCCGCCGCGGCGATCAGATTGTGGCCGCAGGCGTGCCCGAGCCCGGGCAGGGCGTCGTACTCGCAGGCGAGCGCCACGGTGACGGGCCCGGAGCCGAAGGTCGCGGAGAAGGCGGTGTCGAGGCCGTACGCCGGGGCCGTGACGTCGAAGCCGTGCTCACGCAGGAGTTCGGCGCACCAGGCGGCGGCGCGGTGCTCGGCGAAGGCCGTCTCGGGGTGCGCGTGGATGCGGCGGCTGAGCGCCAGCAGGCTCTCGCGGTGCGCGAGGACACGCTCCTGTATGGCGGTCTTGAGGCCTTGGGCCGCGGTCATGTCCAGCTCCTGTCCGTCCGGCTGACGCGCCGGCTGTTCGTCCCTTCCGCGTGAGCGGGGGGTCACACTCACAAGGGATCAAAAAATAGCTTAGGCTTACCTAAGCTGACACGCCGGGGTATACGCGGCGTGCCCGGAACGAAGCCAGATATCGGGAGTCCCCACGTCATGCGTCACCCTCAGGTCGAGACTGCTCCTGCCGAACTGCCGCTGCTCGCCGCGCAGTCCGGAATCCTGTACGCCCAGGTGCTCGACCCCGGCAACCCGGTCTACAACACGGGTGACTGCGTGGAGATCGACGGACACCTGGACGAGGAGCTGTTCGAGCGTGCCCTGCGGCAGACGGTCGACGAGGCGCAGACACTGTCCCTGATCGTGGCATCGGAGCACGGCGGCAGCGGCACCGACGGGGACACCGCGCCCACGCAGCGCGTCGAGACCGGCCGGGAATGGCCCCTGCACCGGCTCGACCTGCGCACTGCCGACGCCCCGTCGGGGGAAGCGGACGCCTGGATGCGCGCGGACCTCGCCCGTCCCGTCGACCTGACCGAGGGGCCGCTGGTCACCCAGGCCCTCATCCGCGTCGCCGACGACCGCTACTACTGGTACCAGCGCGTCCACCATTTCGCCGTCGACGCCTATGCCCTGACCCTCATCGGACGCCGCGTCGCCGAGCTGTACACCGCGCTCACCACGGGCGAGGAGCCCTCCGGGAACCCCTTCGGCACGATCCGGGAACTCGTCGAGGACGAGGCCGAGTACACGGCGAGCGAACGCCACACCGCCGACCGGGACTTCTGGCGTACGCGGTTCGCCGACCGGCCCGAGCCCGTCTCCCTCGCCGGTGACCCGGCGGCCTCCACGGTCTCCGCCGACTCCACCGGTCCCTCCGGTGCCGTGCTGCGGCACGCCGCCGAACTCCCGCCCGGCACCATGACCCGCCTGGAGGAGGCCGCCCGCGCGGTCAAGGCCACCTGGGCCGAGCTCCTCATCGCCGCCACCGCCGGATATCTGCACCGGACGACGGGCACCCAGGACGTCGTGCTCGGCCTGCCCCTGATGAACCGCCGCAGCTCCGTCGCCCTGCGCACCCCCGCCATGGCCGTCAACGTCATGCCGCTGCGCATCGCCGTCAGCCCGTACGACACCGGCGCCGAACTGCTGCGCCGCGTCGTCCTGGAGGTGCGCGCCGTCCGCCGCCACCAGCGCTACCGGCAGGAGGACCTGCGCCGCGACCTCGGGCTGAGCGGCGCGGAGCAGACGCTGTTCGGACCGATGGTCAACATCAAGGCGTTCGAGGGCGACCTGGAGTTCGGTACTCTGCCCGGCAGGGTACGCAACCTCGCGGCCGGTCCCGTCGACGATCTGGCTCTCGCCATCACCCCCGCGCCGGACGGTTCCGTCGGCTTCGGCCTCGACGGCAACGCCGCGCGGTACGACGGCCCGTCGCTCGCCGGACACGAGCGCGGCCTGCGCCGCTACCTCGACGCGCTGACCGCGCTGCTCCTGGACGACCCCCAGCGCGCCGTCGGCGGCATCGACCTCCTGGACGAAGCGGAGATCCACCGCGCCACGGCGGGCCGCGCCGAGGAGAGAGTCCGCCGGACCCTGCCCGAGCTGTTCGCCGAGCAGGCGGCCCGCACCCCGGACGCCGTCGCCGTCCGTAGCGGCCGAGCCGCCCTCACCTTCGCCGAACTGGACGGTGCCGCCAACCGGCTCGCCCGTGAACTGGCCGACGCGGGCGTCACGTCCGGCGCTCCCGTCGCGCTCGCCCTGCCCCGCGGTGTCGACACCGTCGTCGCCATGTTCGCCGTGCTCAAGGCGGGCGGCGTCTGCCAGCCGCTCGACCTCGGCCACCCCGAGCAGCGCATGACCGCGGTCCTGGAGGACACCCGGCCCCGGTGCGTCATCGGCACCGCCGACGCCGTGGCCGGTCTGCCCCCGCTCGGCGTGCCCGCCCTGCTCCTGGACGACCCGGCGACCCGGGCCCGGATCGACGCGCGGCCGGACACCGCCCTCGCCGCACCGGACCTCGGCCAGGACGCCTACATCATCCACACGTCCGGCTCCACCGGCCGTCCCAAGGGTGTCGTCGTCACCCACGCCTCCCTCGCCAACCTGCACGCCGGACACGGCACCGACCACATCGCCCCCGCCGTGGCGCGCGCGGGCCGTGACCGGCTGCGGATCGGGCACAGCGCCTCGTTCGCCTTCGACGCCTCATGGGACCCGGTCATCTGGATGGTCCACGGCCACGAGCTGCACCTTCTGGACGATGCCGCCTACCGTGACCCGGCCGCGCTCACCGCGTACATAGCCGAGCACCGGCTCGACTACCTCGACGTCACCCCCTCGTACGCCGAAGCGCTCCTCGCGGAGGGCCTCCTGGACGAGGGCCGGCACCACCCGGCCATGGTCGTCGTCGGCGGCGAGACCGTGCCCGAACCCCTGTGGCACCGGCTGGCCACCACCGAGGGCCTCACTCCCCTCAACCTCTACGGCCCCACCGAGACCACCGTCGACGCCTACTACTGGGTGCCGGGTGAGAACGGCTCGGCCCACGGCAGCCCCGTGCGCGGCTCCCGCGCGTACGTCCTCGACAACTCCCTGCGACCCACCGCCCCCGGCGTCACCGGAGAGCTCTATATCGCCGGCGCCTGCCTGGCCCGCGGCTACCTCGGCCGCCCCGACCTCACCGCCGAGCGCTTCACCGCCGATCCCTTCGGTGCCCTGCACGGCGAGCCCGGGGCCCGGATGTACCGCACCGGCGACCTGGTCCGCCGCCGCCCGGACGGCACCCTGGAGTTCCTCGGCCGCGCCGACGACCAGGTGAAGATCCGCGGCTTCCGCATCGAACTCGGCGAGATCCAGGCCGCGCTGGCCGGGCACCCCGACGTCGCGCAGGCCGCCGTGATCGCCCGCGACACCGCCACCGGCAAGCGGCTCCTCGGCTACGTCGTGGCCGCCGAAGGCGCCGGCGCCGCCCCCGAGGCGCTGCGCGCCCACCTCGCGGAGCGGCTGCCCGAGCACATGGTGCCCAGCGCGATCCTCGCCCTGGACGCCCTGCCCCGCACCGCCAACGACAAGCTCGACGTCCGGGCCCTGCCCGACCCCGACCCGGCCGTCGTGGGCGGCGCCACCGGCCACAGCGGCCCCCGCACCGCCCATGAAGAGATCCTGTGCGGCATCTTCGCCGCCACCCTCGGCCTGGACGCCACCCCCGCCCCGCAGGCCGGCCTCTTCGACCTCGGCGGCCACTCGCTCACCGCCGGCCGTATCGCCGCCCGCATCCGCGAGAGCTTCGGCGCGACCGTCACCCTCGCCGACGTCTTCCGCAACCCCACCCCGGCCGCACTCGCCGCCCTTCTGCGCGAAGCCCCCGCGGCCGAGGGCGAGGAGCGCCCCGCGCTGGTGCCCGTACCCCGCACGGACCGCATGCCGCTCTCCCCGGCGCAGAAGCGGCTGTGGTTCATGTACCGCCTCGAAGGACTCAGCCCCACTTACAACATCCCCCTCGTGCTGACCTTGACCGGACCGCTCGACCACGACGCGCTGCAGCTCGCCCTGAACGACCTGACGCACGCCCACGAGACACTCAGAACCGTGTATCCGGCCGCTGACAACGAGCCCTACCAGCGGATCCTCACCGCCGACGAGGCAAGCCCGCGCCTGCACACCGCGCCCGCGGGGGCCGAGTTGACCGAGGCCGTCCGCCACTGCTTCGACCTGGCCACCGAACCGCCGCTCAAGGCGACGCTGTTCAGCGACGGCGGTGACCGCCACACCCTGCTCCTCCTCCTGCACCACATCGCCGGCGACGGTGCCTCCACCACCCCGCTGGCCCGCGACCTCGCCACCGCCTACACCGCCCGCGCCGCCGGCCGCGCCCCCGAACTGCCGCACCGCCCCGTGCAGTACGCCGACCACACCGCCTGGCAGCAGCGCCTCCTGGGCACCGCCGACCAGCCGACCGCGCTCGCCGACCGCCAGCTCGGCCACTGGAAGCAGGCCCTCGCCGGCCTGCCCGACCAGCTCGAACTGCCCACCGACCGGCCGCGCCCCGCCGTCGCGTCCTACGAAGGCGACACCGTCCCCTTCCACCTCGACGCGCGCGCGCACGCCGCCCTCGAACAGCTCACCCGCACCACCGGCACCAGCGTCTTCATGGCTGTCCAGGCCGCCCTCGCCACCCTCCTCACCCGCTACGGTTGCGGCACCGACATCCCGCTCGGCACCCCCGTCGCCGGGCGCGACGACGACACGACCGCCGACCTCGTCGGCTTCTTCGTCAACACCCTGGTCCTGCGCACCGACACTTCCGGCGCCCCCACCTTCCGCACCCTCCTCGACCGCGTCCGCGCCACGACGATCGCCGCGTACGAACACGCCGACGTGCCCTTCGACCGGCTCGTCGAGGAGCTCAACCCGCCCCGCTCGCTGGCCCGGCACCCGCTCTTCCAAGTGATGCTCGCCTGGCAGTCGCTGCCCGACGCCGAGTTCGCCATGGGACCGGGTTTGAGCGCCCGCATGGACGCCGTCCCCTCCGGCACCGCCAAGTTCGACCTCACCCTGAACGCGGGCGAGCGGCCCGGCGGCGGCATATCCGGCTTCCTCGAATACCGCACCGACCTCTTCGACGCCGAAACGGCGAAACGTCTCTGCACCCACCTCGCCGGACTGCTCACCGCGGCCGTCGCCGACCCGGACACCCCCATCGGCCGGCTGCCCCTGCTCGACGACGAGGAGCTCCACCGCTCCGTGGTCGCGTGGAACACCGGCACCACCACGCCCACCCCCTCCAAGCAGTCCCTCGTCGAGCTGTACGAGGACGCCGCCCGCCGGCACCCCGGCCGCACGGCCGTCACCTGTGAGGGCGCCTCCCTCACCTACGCGCAGCTGTCCGCCCGCGCCAACCGCCTGGCCCGGCTGCTGGCCGCGCGCGGCATCGGGCCGGGGTCGATCGTGGCGCTGGCGCTGCCCCGCTCGCCGGAGCTGGTCGTGGGCCTGCTGGCGGTGGCGAAGGCGGGCGCGGCGTATCTGCCGATGGACCCGGACTACCCGGCCGACCGCCTGGCCTACATGCTCCAGGACGCCGCCCCCGCCGCCGTCGTCACCGACACCGCGACCGCCGCGCGCATCCCGGCGCACGACCTTCCGGTCGTGCTCGTCGACGGCGCCGAGGCCGACGCGTACGCGCCCACGGACCTGACCGACGACGACCGCACCCGTGCCCAGCGCCCCACCGACGTCGCCTACGTCATCTACACCTCCGGCTCCACCGGCCGCCCCAAGGGCGTCCCCGTCACCCACCACAACGTGGCCCGGCTGTTCTCCGCCACCGACCACTGGTTCGGCTTCGACGAGAGCGACGTGTGGACCCTCTTCCACTCCTACGCCTTCGACTTCTCGGTGTGGGAGCTGTGGGGGGCGCTGCTGCACGGCGGCCGGCTCGTCGTGGTGCCCCACCTGGTCAGCCGCGACCCGGCGGCCTTCCTGGGACTGCTCGCCGACGAGGGCGTGACCGTTCTGAATCAGACACCGTCCGCCTTCTACCAGCTCAGCGCCGCCGACCGGGAGAACCCCGGCCGCGAACTGGCCCTGCGCTACGTCGTCTTCGGGGGAGAGGCCCTCGAACTGGGCCGCTTGGATGACTGGTACGAGCGGCACGCCGACGACGCGCCCACCCTCGTCAACATGTACGGCATCACCGAGACCACCGTCCACGTCTCCTACATCGCGCTCGACCGGGAGAGCGCCGCCGCCGGATCCTCCAGCACCATCGGCGTCAACATCCCCGACCTGCGCGTCTACGTCCTCGACGGATACCTCCAGCCCGTGCCGCCCGGCGTCACCGGCGAGATGTACGTCGCGGGCGAGGGGCTGGCCCGTGGCTACCTCGGCCGGCACGCCCTGACGGCGGAACGATTCGTCGCCGATCCCTTCGCCCACCTCTTCGGCGAGCGCGGCAGTCGGATGTACCGCTCCGGCGACCTCGCCCGCCGCCGCCCCGACGGCACCCTGGAGTACTTCGGCCGCGCCGACCACCAGGTGAAGATCCGCGGCTTCCGCATCGAACTCGGCGAGATCGAGGCCGTACTCGCCGAGCACCCGGACGTCGCCGACGCCGCCGTGATCGTCCGCGAGGACACCCCCGGCGACAAGCGCCTCGTCGGCTACGCCGTGCCCGCCCGCGAGACCACCCCGGCCCTGCTGCGCGAGCACACCGCGACCGAACTGCCCGTCCACATGGTGCCCTCGGCCGTCGTCCTCCTGGACCGGCTGCCGCTGACCGCCAACGGCAAGCTCGACCGCAAGGCCCTGCCCGCCCCCGACCTCACCGCCGCCGTCACCGAGGGCCGCGCCCCACGCGGACCCCGCGAGGAACAGCTCTGCGCGATCTTCGCCGACGTCCTCGGCCTGCCCCGGGTCGGCGTGGACGACAACTTCTTCGACCTCGGCGGCCACTCCCTCCTCGCCGTGCGCCTCGCCGGCCGGATCAAGGACGCGCTCGGCGCCGAGGTCGGCATCGGCACGATCTTCCAGGCTCCCACCGTCGCCGCCCTCGACACCGCGCTGGACGCGGCCGAAGGCACCGACGCCCTCGACGTACTGCTGCCGCTGCGCCCGGCGAAGGACGGCGACAAGGCGCCGCTGTACTGCGTGCACCCGGCCGGCGGCCTCAGCTGGTGCTACGCCGGTCTGATCCGTCACCTCCCCGCCGACGTCCCGATCTACGGCATGCAGGCCCAGGGCGTCGGCCCGGCCACCGCCGACGACCCGCTGCCGCGGACGATGGAGGAGCTCACCGCCCACTACGTCGACCGGCTCCGCGAGGTGCAGCCGCACGGCCCGTACCGGCTCATGGGTTGGTCCACCGGCGGCATCATCGCCCAGGGCATGGCCACCCGGCTCCAGGACCTCGGCCACCAGGTCGAGCTGCTCGCGATCCTCGACGCCTACCCGGCCGAGGGCTTCCGCACGCTGCCCGTGCCCGACCAGGCCGAGGCCCTCGAAGCCCTGCTCGCCATGGGCGGCTACGGCCCCGACAGCCTGGAGGGCAAGCCTTTCGAACTCGCCCACGTCACCGAGGTGCTGCGCCGCGAGGGCTCCCCGCTGGCCAGCCTCGACGACACCACCATCGAGGCCCTCAACACCACCTACCTCAACACCAACCACCTGGTCCGCGGCTTCGACCACCGTGTCTTCGACGGCGACGTGCTCTTCTTCCGCGCCACCGTCGACACCATCGACGACGAGCTCACCCCCGACACCTGGGCCCCCTATGTGACCGGCCGCATCGACAACACCGACGTCGCCTGCTCGCACAAGGACATGACCCTGCCCGAACCGATCGCGCACATCGCGAGCGTCATCGCCGACCGACTGCAGAACCTGGAGAACTGACCCCATGAGCGACGCACCCGCCAACCCCTTCGACGGTGACGGAGACTTCTTCGTCCTCGTCAACGCCGAGGGGCAGCACAGCCTCTGGCCGGGCTTCGCCGCCGTGCCGGAGGGCTGGAACACCGCCCACGGGCCGTGCGCCCGGCAGGACGCCCTCGACTGGATCACCGAGCACTGGACCGACCTGGCCCCGGCGGCCCGGTGAGCCGGCTCTCCCCGCGCGTCGCCGTCGTGATCGTGTACACGGCGGCGATGTGCATGAACGGTCTCGACTCCACCATCGTCAACCCGGCGCTGCTGACCATCGCCCGGGACTTCGGCGAGCCCGTGTCGGCGGCCAACACCGTCGAGATCGCCTTCCTGGTGGCCCTCGCCGTGGCCCTGCCCGTCGCGGGCTGGCTCGGCGACCGCCACGGCACCAAGCGGGTCTTCCTCGGCGCGCTCGCCGTCTTCACCGCGGCGTCCGCGGCCTGCGGACTCGCCCAGAACCTGCAGACCCTGGTCCTCGCCCGCGTCGTCCAGGGGCTGGCGGGCGGACTGCTCACCCCGGTCGGCATGACGCTGCTCTTCCGCGCCTTCCCGCCGCACGAGCGGATGAAGCTGTCGAAGGTGCTGATCGTGCCGACGGCCCTGATGCCCGCGCTGGGGCCGCCGCTCGGGGGCTTCCTCACCGAGCACCTCTCCTGGCACTGGCTGTTCTTCGTGAACGTGCCGATCGGCGCCGCCGCCGTGCTGCTCGGCGTCCTCGGCGTGCGCGAGCACGTGGAGGGCACCGAGGGCCGCTTCGACCGCCGGGGCTTCCTGCTGGCCACCCCCGCGCTCGGGTTGCTCACCTACGCGCTGGGCTTCGGCCCCTCGCACGGCTGGACCTCACCGGCCATCGCGGTCAGCGCGCTGCTCGGCCTCGCCCTCCTCGTCGCGGCGTGCGCGCACCTGCTCAGGACCGCGACGCCGCTGCTGGACCTGAAGCTCCTCGGCGACAAGGTCTTCGGGTCCGCCACCGTCCTCGCCCTGGTCACCTCGGCCGGTCTGATGGGCGTCCTCTTCGCCTTCCCGCTGCTCTACCAGGCGGCCCTCGGGGCCTCCGCCCTGGACGCGGGGCTCAGCGTCTTCCCCGAGGCGCTGGGCCTGATGCTCGCCTCCCAGGCCGTCGACCGACTGCTGCCGAAGCTCGGCCCCCGGCTGCTCGCCGCCCCCGCGCTGGTCCTCGCCACGGCGGTCTTCGCGGCACTGGCGGTGCCGGGCGTGGCGGAGAACGCCTGGGCCGTGCGGGCGCTGATGTTCTGCGTCGGCCTTGTGCTGGGCACGGCCGTACTCACCGTCCAGATCGCCGGGTTCGCGGACATCCCGCCCCCGGCCATGGGCCAGGCGATGGGGCTGTTCACCATCGTGCGGACCCTCGGCGGGGCACTGGGCATCGCGGCCACCGCCGCGGTGATCGGCGCGTCCGGCGGCTCGGGCACGCACGACGCCGCCCCGGGCCCGTACCGGGCGGCGATCCTCACGACCGCGGGACTGGTCGCCCTCGGCACGCTGTTCGCGCTGCGCCTGCCCAAGGACGCCCCCGCGCCGCCGCCCTTCGACGACGAGCCGCCGGCGCGGCCGGAGGAAGGCGCGGAAGCTGTGGCGTGACGGGCCCGGGCGTGACAGGCCCGGCCTGTCCGGCGGATCTTCGGCTGCGGGCCGTCGTTGCCGCCTGCGGCGGCGAGCGCCCTGCGGGCGCGTCCTCAAGCGCCGGACGGGCTGATATCAGCCCGTCCGGCGCTTGAGGACACAGCACAGCAGCCCGTCCGGCGCTTGAGGACACAGCACAGCAGCCCGTCCGGCGCTTGAGGACACCGCCGCGCGGCGGCGGGTCAGCCCCGGTCGGCCAGCAACTCGGCGAGTCCGGCGGCGAGGCCGCCGCGCCAGCAGGCGTAGTCGTGGCCGCCGTTGAACTCCCGGTACGTCACGTCATAGCCGCGGGCTTCCAGCACGTTGCGCAGGTGCCGGTTCTGCGGGAGCAGCATCCACTCCTGCAGGCCCACCTCCACGTGGAAGCGGACCGGCAGCTTCTCGCACGTCGCGAACTGCCGGGTCAGCCACTCGCTGCCGGCGTCGAACTCGGTCCCGTCCGGCCACCAGAAGGAACCCGACTGGGACAGGGCGTTTCCGAACCGCTCCGGCCTGCGGAAGGCGGCGAAGGCCGCCGTCAGGCCCCCCGCGCTCTGTCCGGCCACGACGGTGCGCGCCGGGTCGTCCGTCGCCCCGTACGCGCGCGCGGCCCAGGGCAGCAGCACGTCCGCCAGCCAGTCGACGAACTCCTCGCTGCAGCTGAGGTCGGCCACGCGCCGGTCGCGGCCCATGGTCTCGACGAACAGGGTCACGGTCGGCGGTACCCGGCCGTCGGCGTGCAGATTGTCCAGGGTCGCGCCGAAGTCAAGCACGGGGCCCCACATCTCGCCGTCCAGCAGGACGGCGACGGCGTACGGGCCGCCATCGGCGGTGTGCCCGGCGGGCAGATGGACGCCCACGGCCCGGCGGTCGACCACACAGTCGAACCACTCCCCGCGCGGCACGGACTCCCGGCGACGGACCCACCGCTGGGCGGGCGCATCGGGAAGCTCCATCACGGAGGACGGGTTGCGGCCGTCCCGGGCCGTGAGAGCGGGGCCCGCGGCGAGCGGGTCGGGCACGGCCGTGTCCAGGACCCGCAGCCACGACCGGCGGTCCGTCCGCAGGGCCTCCTCGCGGGGGCCGCGCGCCACGGAGAACTGGTACGAGGCCCGGTGGTCGGCGCGCAGCCGATGGCTGATCGCCCACACGTCCGTGCCGGGCACCTTCTCCATCAGATGCGGCGACAGATCGTGCGCGTGCCGGTCCTTGTCCGTGACGGTGTGCAGCAGCGCCAGGACGTCGGAGGCCGGTTCCCGCGCGTCGTCCCGCCAGACGAACGTGACGAGCCGGTACGCGGGGTCGGTGGCGTCGGCCTCGACGAGCGGAGTGCCGGTGGCCGCCGCGTACTGCCAGAAGGCTTCGACGGCGTCGGGCTTGCCGGCCTGGACGGCCGCGGCCAGTTCGCGAAGTACCGGACTCTTCATTTCCATGGGCTTCCTTTGCGATGGCAGGTGGGGCTGCGCCCCGGACCGCGCTGCGCGCGGTGGCCTCAAACGCCGGCCGGGCTGGATTTCCGCCGGTTCGGGGCAATGAACCAGCCCGCTGGGGGCACCTCCCAGCGGTAGCTGGGGGAAATTGAGGACCTCGGGGAGGGACCGCCGCGGCACTACACCCGCGCGGCAGCCGACCGTCCCAGCAGCACCCAGAGCAGGAACGGTCCGCCGAGAACGGTCGTGACGATGCCGACCGGCACCTCCGTGCCGTCGAAGACGATCCGGCCGACCGTGTCGGCGAGGACGATCAGAACGGCGCCCGTCAGCATCGACCCCAGCACGGGCACCCGCAGGGGCCCGGCGAGCCGTCCGGCGATGACCGGGGAGGCGAGGGCGACGAAGCCGACCGGCCCGCAGATGCCGACGGCCAGGCCGGCCAGGCCCACCGCGAGGAGCAGACAGATCAGCCGCACCCGGGCGGGGTTCGCGCCGAGGGACGAGGCGGTGGAGTCGTCGAAGCGCAGCACGTTCAGCTGGCGGGCGACGACGAGGGCGAGCGGCACCAGCACGGCCAGGCCGATGAGCACGGGCACGGCGACGGAGTAGCCGCGGCCGTTGAGGCTGCCGGAGGTCCAGACGTACAGCGAGCTCGCCGAGTTCAGCGAGCGCCGGGAGAGCACGACCTGGGTGACGGCGGAGGCGAGCGCCGACATGGCCAGGCCCACGACGAGGACCCGGTAGCCGCGCTGTCCGAGGCCGCCGGAGACGGCGGTGACGACGAGCACCGCGGCGAGCGCGCCGAGCGGCCCCGCCCACCAGGCGCCGAAGGTGCCGGTGGCGCTGAGGGTCACGGACAGCAGCACGGCCGCTGTGGCGCCGTCGTTGACGCCGAGCAGCTCGGGGGTGGCGAGCCGGTTGCGGGCGAGGGTCTGGGTCAGCAGGCCGGCGAGCCCGAGGGCGGCTCCGGCTGCGAGACCGGCGACGATCCGGCCGAGCCGGAACTTCTGCACCAGCAGCACGTCGAAGCGGTCGCCCGAACCGAAGACCGCGTTGAAGGTGCGGCCGATGCCCATCTCGCTCTGCCCGGCGTACGCGGAGAGCACCACGGCCGCCACCAGCAGGGCCGTCAGGAACAGCGCGGCGAGCGTCGCCCGGCGCGGCACCAGTACCGACAGGGACCCGCGGCGCACGACGAAGCTCTCGCCGCGGTGCCGCTCCGGCAGCCGCTCGATCAGCCGCCGCACGACGGAGGCGCGTCCGGCGCGCTGCCCGCCCTCGGTGGTGGCCGGGTCCGTCATGCCCATCGCGCCCAGCCGCTTGGAGCGGACGATGGCGATGAGGACGGGGGCGCCGAACAGCGCGATGATCACGGCGACCGGTGCCTCGAAGGGCCGCGAGACGACCCGGGCCAGCACGTCGGCGCCGGTCAGGACACCGGCGCCGATGAGCCCGGCGAGCAGGATCTGCGCCGTGAGCCGGGGTCCGGTGACGGCCCGTGCGAGAAACCCGGCGAGCAGGCCCAGGAAGGAGATGGGGCCGACGAGCGCCACCGACGAGGCGGTGAGGAGGGTGACCGCCAGGGCGACGACGACGCGGATGACGGAGGGCCGGTGGCCGAGGCCCCGGGCGAGGTCGTCGCCGAGCGCCAGGGCGGACAGGGGGCGGGCGACGAGCAGCGCCACGACGAAGCCGACGGCGAGCACGGGGACGAGACGGCCGAGTTCGCCGAAGCCCTCGACGCCGGCCAGCGAGCCCAGCACCCAGAAGCGGAAGCGGTCGTACGTCTCTGCGGAGTTGACGATCAGCACACTGGTGACGCCGCCGAACGTGGCGCCCAGGGCGGAGCCGGCGAGGACCAGCCGCATGGGTGACCCGCCACCCCGGCTGCCGGCGATGAGCAGGACGAGCGCGCTGGCGAGGACGGCGCCGCCGAAGGCCCACAACAGATAGCTGTAGCTGCTCTGCGCGCCCAGGAAGGTGATGCCGAAGACGACACCCAGCGAGGCTCCCGCGTTCACTCCGAGCAGTCCGGTCTCGGCGAGGGGGTTGCGGGTGACGGCCTGCAGGAGGCAGCCGGCGGTGCCGAGCGCCGCGCCGACGAGCAGGGCGGTGAGGGTGCGGGGGATGCGCAGGTCCCCCACCACGAGGGAGAGACGGGAGCTGTCGCGCGCGCCGTCACGCCCCAGGAGGTAGTCCAGGACGTCACCGGGGCCGACCTCGCCGGCGCCGATGGACAGCGAGAGCGCGGCGACCACCAGGACGGCCAGGACGAGTGCGGCGGACACGAGCAGGAGGGTCCGCCGCCCGTGCGGACGGCCGGGCAGCGTCTCCTGGCTGACGGGGCGGTGTATCTCCGGGGTGCCCGCGGTCTCCTCGGACCGCGGTTCCGCGGGGGCCTCCGGGGGGCCCGAGGTCGGGGGGCCCACGTGCGACAGAGTCATAAGGTAAGGCTAGCCTAAGAAGATTTACGGCTTGACGTCCGGTACCCGTTGGCTTCCGTTCCGCTCCACGGCCGGTCAACGGGTGGGATAAACATCACTCTTGAGCCGATCAACCATGATCGTCGATGGCTGGAAATCAGGCCACGGCCCCGCATCTCGACCCGGCCCGGAGGTGCCCGGCTCACCTGTGGTCCCTTATCGGTGCGGATCCGATCCGGAGGGAAATGTTCCGATTTAGCGGAAATGGTGGGTGAGGCAACCCGGGTGCGGGGACCGCTGTCTAGGGCGTTGAAGATCATCTGTTCTTGATGAAGTCAACGGGGTTCACATGTCTTTGATGCGTCCTTTGCGTTCCCTCCTGCTGGCCGCCACCGCGGCCTGTGCCGTGGCCGGGCTCACCACCGCTCCCGCAGCCGCGGCGCCCAGACCCACCGGTGCGATCGGCCTGGACCCGCAGACCCTCGCCGCCGTGGCCACCTCCCTGCTCACCCCGGACGCCGCCCCGGAAGGAGCCAACGACTGGGACTGCAAGCCCTCGGCCGAGCACCCCCGTCCCGTCGTCCTGGTCCACGGCACCTGGGCGAACGCGCTCAACACCTGGGCCTCGCTGTCGCCCAGGCTCAAGAAGGCCGGCTACTGCGTCTACGCCGTCAACTTCGGCGCCCCCGCGGGGTCCGTGATCAAGGCCAGCGGACCGGTCCCGGAGTCGGCCAAGGAAATCGCCGCCTTCGTCGACAAGGTGCTCAGCCGGACCGGTGCCGACAAGGTGGACATGGTCGGCCACTCGCAGGGCGGCGGCCTGCTGCCGCGCTGGTACCTGAAGTTCGAGGGCGGCGCGCAGAAGGTCAACCACCTCGTCGGTGTCGCCCCCAGCAACCACGGCACCGACTTGAGCAGCCTCCTCAACCTCGGTGAGTCGCTGAACCTCATGGGGATCGTCGGCAAGTTCGCCGGCCAGGCCGCCATCGACCAGACCCGTGGCTCGGAGGTCACGCGCACGCTGGACGAGGGCGGCGACACCGTGCACGGGGTCACGTACACGACGATCGTCACGACCAACGACCGGGTGGTCACCCCGCACACCAACCAGTACCTCACCGCCGGCGCGGGCGCGACGGTCACCAACCACACCATCCAGGACCACTGCCCGCGCAGCTGGGTCGGTCACGCGGGCATGACCCTCCACCCCGCCGCCGCGCAGCTGGTCCTCTCGGCCCTGGACCCCAACGACAAGGGCAAGCCCGAGTGCGGCGTCTCGCTGCCGTTCTGACCCGGGAAGCAGCCCTCTGACCGCTGAACGAGGAGGCGGGAACGGCCCTGGCCGGTCCCGCCTCCGGTGTGTTACGGGCGGTCGGCTCCGTCCGTCGGTACCGGAGGCGGGCGCAAGGGCTCGCTGATGGACAGGTCCTCGTCGAGCTTGGCCGCCAGCTCGGCGCCGAGGGCCGGGGCGTACCGCTCGCCCCACCGCTCCACGACGGTCAGGAAGCCGGTCAGATCGGCCTGCACGGACCGCAACAGGGCGGGCAGCCCCTCCTTGGCGACCTCGACGGGCTGCCCGGGGGGCGGGGCCGGGGCATCGCGGCCGTCGGGCCACAACCGGACGACCGGGCCTGCGTGCTCGACGCGCGGCGACGGGTCGTGCCCCAGCCACAGCTCGTCGCCGTGCAACAGGCCGAGCCACTCGCGCCAGTTCTCCAGGCCGCAACAGCAGCCGGAGGCGACCGATACCCCGCCGGCGGTGTCCCGCACCCGCAGACCGCCCGGCAGGAGGGTGCAGTCGGCCGCGATCGTACGGCGGATCAGCGCGGGCCCGTCGGGCGCGCGGGCGTCCTCGTCCGCGAGGGCCGCGCCGTTGTACCCGGTCCACACCGCGATCGCGGTACCGACCTCCAGGGGGGACAGCCGCCCGGACAGCGGGAGAGCCGCGCCGGCCGACGGATCGGCCACGGGCCACAGGGTGAAGTCGGCGGAGTCGTAGGTCTCCAGGACGGCGTCCATGATCAGCACGGACACAGTGTCACCCCGAACGGCGGTGCGCGCCTCCCCATTTCACGACAAGCCGAAACTCTCTCCGGAGCCTCCGCCGTCCTCCCGCGGCCCGTCTTCCCGGTCCCGGCCGGTGCGCCGCGCACCACCGAGCGCGATCCTGTTCACCCCCCACAGCGCGACACCGATCACGAGCAGCACTCCCGCCCGCACGTAGACGTCCGCCGGGCGGTCGGCCAGCGGGCTCGCCAGGACGAGGGCGGTGATCGCCCCCAGCACCGGCAGCGCGGTGGGGGCGCGGAAGTGACGGTGTGCCACGTGGTCCTTGCGCAGGACCAGTACCGCCACATTGACCAGCGCGAAGACGCACAGCAGCAGGAACGCCGCCGTGTCGCCGAGCCCGGCGATCTCGCCCGTCGACGCCAGGGCGACGGTGAGCACGGTCGTGAAGAGGATGCCGACGACCGGCGTGCGGCGGCGCGGCAGCACGCGGGCCAGAGCGCGCGGCAGGATGCGCTCGTTCGCCATCCCGTAGCAGAGCCGGGACGCCATCATCAGGTTGATCAACGCGGAGTTGGTGACGGCGAAGAGTGCGATCAGCGCGAACAGCCTCGGTGGGAAACCGGCCCAGCCCACCCGCACGACCTCCAGGAGCGGCCCGGAGGAGCCCTGGAGCGTGTGATGGTCGACGAGCAACGAGGAGACGAGCGCGACCAGGACGTACACCGTGCCGGTGACGGCCACGCCCAGGAAGATCGCGCGGGGAAAGGTGCGGGCCGGATCCCGGGTCTCCTCGGCCATGTTGACGGAGTCCTCGAAGCCGAGGAACGCGAAGAAGCCCAGCGCCGTCGCGCCGAGCACCCCGGTGAGCGCCGCGTATCCGGAACCGCCGGTATCGAACTCGCCGAGGCGCGCCGGCTGCCCGTCGCCCGCGAGCACGGCGAACACGCCGATGCCGATGACGAGCAGCAGCCCGGACAGCTCGACGACGGTCAGCACGACGTTGGCCCGCACCGACTCCGAGACGCCGCGCAGATTGAGCACCGCCAGCGCGAGCACGAAGACGACCGCGACCAGGGTCGGCGGCAGGTCCACGAACTCCGCCATGTAGTCACCGCCGAACGCGCGGGCCGCGGCACTCGCGGACGCCAGGCCCGAACACATCACCATGAAGGCGGTGATGAACGTCAGAAAGGGGGCCTTGAACGCCTTGTGGGTGTAGAGAGCCGCTCCGGCGGCCCTGGGGTATTTGCCGACGAGCTCGGCGTACGACGCGGCGCTCAGGATCGCCACGAGGAAGCCGATGACGAACGGCAGCCACAGCGCGCCGCCGATCTTCCCCGCCACCTTGCCGGTGGTCGCGTAGATGCCGGTGCCGAGGATGTCGCCGACGACGAAGAGGAGCAGAAGCTTCGGGCCGATGACCCGCTTGAGCGGTGAGCCGTCCCCGTCGGCCGGAACCGGGGGAGGGGCACCGGGTGCCCCGGAGGGTCGAGGTATCCGCATGGCCCACGGCCTACCCGCCGCGGCGCGTGCCGTACCGCCCGTGCGAGGCAGCGCTGCGCGGCGGTGTCCTCAATCGCCGGACGGGCTGAAATCAGCCCGTCCGGCGATTGAGGACGCGCCCACAGGGCGCTCGCCGCCGTAG
>NZ_JBVIQR010000006.1:44186-163986 GCF_055576875.1 Streptomyces sp. NPDC033229
GGGTGGTTTGCGTCCTAACGTGCGGGGGGGGCGAAACTCATTTCGTTGGGGGGGGGAGCCCGCGCCCGCAGGGCGCTCGCCGCCGCAGGCGGCACAGCGGCGGCACAGCGGCGCACAGGGGACACCCAGCTCCGCGCAGGCGTCGGCCACGGCGGGCAGCACTCGGGTGCCGGCCATGGTCACCACCACCTGCGCCCCCTCCTCGCCGACCAGCTCCGCTACCGCCTGCCGGGCGCCCTCGGGGTGCGACCGGCTGTCACGGGCCGCGAACCGCAGCGGGTACCGCCGGGAGCCGTTGGTCATCGCCGGCAGCCGGGGTGCCAGCCGGCCCAGGACGAAATCGAGGGGATCCCCTAGACGAGCCAGCCGCCCCGACCGGGGGACGACCGCCCCGACGCATAGACCTCTCTCCGTGCTCCGCTGCGCGACCATCGCGTCGGCCTCCCGGATTCCCTGCCGCCGTCGGCTTCAAAGTCCCACGATCGCAGCCATGTTCACGTATGGAGGACAGATCCGAAAGGGGTGGGCCACGCACTCCGGTACGCGGTGCCATCAGGGCCCCGGGGGCCGACCTCGGGCCGACGTGGCCGGAAATCACCCTTGCCCCATTGTCGGGGCAATGACAAGGATGATCTTTGTTCGGCATTGGCGACCCGCATCGGGTAATGCCGTTCGTGACAACGGGCCGCGTTCTCGTCGAGGCTCTTCGGCCGGCGGCCCGCGTCGGCGACAGGTCGTGCGGGGCGCAACGCCGCGTCCCGCGCCCGTGCGGCGCCGTGCCCAGCCCCCCATCGCACGACAGAGGTGAAAGTCATGACAGTGCATGCTGTCGACCACGTCGGCCTGCAGGTAGCCGACGCCACCGAGGCGGCCCGCTACTTCTGCGAGGCCTACGGATTCCACATCGAGGCGGAGGCGGGTCCCGGGACCGGCTTCACCGACGGGCACTCCCTCGTTCTCACCCACGGCGGCGTCCGCCTCGTCGTGACGTCCGCCGACCACCCGGAGCAGCCCGGCGCCGAGTTCGTCGCCCGGCACGGTGACGGCGTGCGCGATGTCGCCTTCGCCTCCACCGACGTCGCCGCCGACTTCGCCCGCGCGGTCGCCGCCGGGGCCGAAGCCGTCCAGGAACCGCGGGTCTTCGAGGAGGAGGGGGCCGGGCGGGTCGTCGTCGCCGTCATCGGCACGCACGAGGGCCTGCTCCACTCCCTGGTCCAGCGAGACACCCCGGACGGTGCCTTCCTGCCCGGCCGCTACCGTCCCCTCCCCGTGGCGGCGTCCGGCGAGCCGGCCGCCCCGCTGCTCCGCAGCGTCGACCACCTCGCCCTGTGCCTGGCGCCCGGATCGCTCGACACCTGGGTCTCCTTCTACGAGCGCGCCCTGGGGCTGCGCCACACCTACAACGAGTCGATCAAGGTCGGCGGCCAGGTCATGGACTCCAAGGTGGTCCAGGACGAGACCCGTGGTATCACGTTCACCATGGTCGAGCCCCGGGCGGAGGGGAAGCGTGGCCAACTCCACGACTTCCTCGACAAATTCGGCGGGCCGGGCGTCCAGCACATCGCGTTCGGCACCGATGTCATCACCGACGCCGTGCGCGGCCTCGCCGAGCGCGGCGTGGAGTTCCTCTCCACCCCGGCCGAGTACTACAACGGCCTGGCCGGGCGGGGCATCGACGTGGGCGTGGACACCGAGGTGCTCCGCGAACTGAGCCTGCTGGTGGACCAGGACGAGTGGGGACACCTCATACAGATATTCACCCGGTCCCCCTACCCCCGGCGCACCGTCTTCTTCGAGCTCATCCAGCGCGTCGAGGCCCGGACGTTCGGCAGCGGCAACATCAAGGCCCTCTACGAGGCCGTGGAGCGGGAGCGCACCCGCGCGGCGGACTCCGACGAGGAGACAAGCCCGGCTCCGGCCATGACCGCGGCCCGGTGAGCATGCCCACCGAGCCCGAGCCCGGCCCGGAGTCCGCGACCGTCCGGCCGGCACCGGTCACCCTGGACGACTACCGCACCGCCGCACAGGCCGTCGTCGACCCCGGTGCCTGGGGCTACATCGAGGGCGGCAGCGGCGCCGAGACCACCCTGCGCGAATCCGAGGCCGCCTACCGCCGCTACCGGCTGCGCCCCCGGGTCCTCGTCGACGTCTCCGACTGCGACCTGCGCACCACCCTGCTCGGCAGCCCCGTCGAACTCCCCGTCGCCATCGCGCCCATGGCCTACCACGGGCTCGTCAGCCCCGAGGCCGAGCCCGGCACCGTCCGCGCGGCGGCCGCGGCCGGGGCGCTGACCATCGTCAGCACGTTCTCCGGAACCCCACTGGAAGAGATCGCGGAAGCCGCCGCGGGCGCCCCGCTGTGGATGCAGCTCTACGTCTTCCGCGACCGCCCCACGACGGAGGCGCTCGTACGGCGGGCCGAGGCGGCCGGCTACCGCGCGCTGGTCGTCACGGTGGACACCCCGCGGGTCCCGCGGCGCGCGAGGGACCTGCGCAGCGCCTTCAGTCTGCCGCCCGGCATGGTCCCGGCGAACTTCGACGACCGCCACGCGAGCGGACTCCACCAGGCGCCCCGCGGCTCCTCCGTGATCGGCGCGCACGCCGCCCGGCACCACGACGCCGCGTTCAGCTGGAACGACCTGGCCTGGCTGCGCTCGCTCACCACGCTGCCGCTCGTCCTCAAGGGCGTGCTGACCGGCGAGGACGCGGCCCGAGCCGCCGAGCTGGGCGTCGAAGGCATCGTGGTGTCCAATCACGGCGGCCGTCAGCTCGACGGTGCCGTCCCGGCCCTGGACGCCCTCCCCGAGGTCGTCGCGGCTACCGCCGGCCGCTGTGAGGTCTACGTCGACGGCGGCGTCCGCCGCGGCACGGACGTCCTCACCGCCCTCGCCCTCGGCGCCCGTGCCGTCCTGGTCGGCCGCCCCGTGCTGTGGGGCCTGGCCGTCGCGGGCTCCGCCGGCGCCCGCGATGTGCTGTCGGTCCTGCGCGCCGAACTGGAGGACGCCATGGCCCTGTCGGGCCGCCCCGACCTCGCGTCCGTCGATGCCGGTCTCCTCCGGCCCTACGGCGCCCCCGCCGCCCCCCTTCCCGCAGCCCCTCACCGCACCCCCAGCAAGGAGAGCACCCCCCGATGAGCACCGCCGAAGAGCTGACCTCCTCCGCCGCCGCTGCCTTCGACCTCAGCCCGGCCGACCGCGAACTCCTGCCCACCGCCGAGGACGTGGAGTTCTACCAGGAGCACGGCTGGTACCTGACGAAGCAGCTGCTCACCGACGCCGAGGTCGATGAACTCCTCGAGGCCAGCGAGCGGTTCTACGCGGGGCACCGCGACCGCACCCTGCCCGTCCGCCCGCCGCGCCTGGCGTACTGGGAGCCCGAGCAGGGCGATGTGCACCGGCACAACGACTACATCTTCTACGAGGACGACACGATCCGGCGGATCCTGTCGAAGCCGGTCATCGCCGCCACCGCCGCGCTCATCGCCCGCACCGAGCAGATCCGGCTGTGGAACACCACCCTCATCTACAAGCCCCCGCGTCCCGAGGACGCCCGCAACATCGTCCCGTGGCACTTCGACCGCCACTACTGGCAGACCTGCAGCTCGGACGAGATGCTGACCGCCTTCATCCCGTTCCACGACTGTGACGAGGAACTGGGCACCATCACCATGGTGGACGGCAGCCACACCTGGCGCGAGATCCCCGCCGGCGACTCCGTGACCCGTCACTTCGCCGAGCGGGACCGCTCGGAGCTGGAGGACATGCTCAAGGAGAACGCCGACTTCAACGGTGTCGAGATCCGTAAGATCCCCATGATCATCCCCAAGGGGCACATGAGCTTCCACCACTGCCGCACGTACCACGGCAGTGGGCTGAACACCAGCGACCGCCCCCGCCGCGCCATCAGCCTGCACCTCCAGGACGGCGCCAATCAGTGGCGCCCCTACCCGCTGTCCACCGGCGGCAACGTGGTCTACAACAACGACGTGCTGGTGCGCCCGGACGCCGACGGCAACCCCGACTACACCGACCCCGAGTTCTGCCCGGTGCTGTGGGAGGACAAGCGGTGACGGCTGCCGAGACCACCGACGGGACCACCGGTCGGACAGCCACCGGGGCCCTCCTGCCGCTCGGGGAGCTGCACGGCTCGCTGGCCGACCCGCTCATGGAGGTGATGAACTTCCTGAACGAGATCACCCTCCGCTACCCGGATGCCATCTCCTTCGGCCCCGGCCGCCCCTACGAGGGCCTCTTCGAGGTCGAGCGGATCGGCGAGTACCTCCAGGCCTGGACCCGCTACCTCGCCGAGGACCTCGGCCAGGGGCCCGACCAGGTGCGCACCACCCTCTTCCAGTACGGGCGCACCAACGGCCAGATCCACGAGCTGATCGCGCGGACGCTCCACAACGACGAGGGCATCAACGTCGACCCGGCGGGCATCGTCGTCACCGTGGGCTGCCAGGAGGGCATGCTCATCACCCTGCGGGCCCTGATCGCCGGGCCCGACGACGTCCTGCTCGTCACCGACCCCAACTACGTCGGCATCATGGGCGCCGCGCGCGTGCTCGGCGTCGAGACCGCGCCCGTCACCGAGGACGAGGGCGGCGTCGACCTCGACGCGCTGCGACGCGTGATCCACGCGCTGCGGGCGGCGGGGAAGCGCCCCCGGGCCCTCTACACCGTGCCGGACTTCTCCAACCCCTCCGGCACGTGCATGCCGGAGGAGCGCCGCCACGAGCTGCTCGCCCTCGCGGACGCGGAGGACCTGCTGATCCTGGAGGACAACCCGTACGGATTCTTCACCCGCACCGACACCGTCCGGCCCACCCTGAAGGCGCTGGACACCCGGCGCCGGGTGGTCCACCTCGGCTCGTTCGCCAAGACCTGCTTCCCCGGTGCCCGCGTCGGCTATGTGATCGCCGATCAGACGGTGGTCGCGCCCGACGGCCGGCACACGCTCCTCGCGGACGAACTGTCCAAGATCAAGAGCATGGTCACGGTCAACACCCCGACGCTCAGCCAGGCGCTCATCGGCGGCATGCTCGTCACCCACGACTGCCGTCTGCGCGAGGCCAACGCACCGGCCATCGCGTTCTACCGCGACAACCTGGACGTGCTGCTGGAGTCGCTGGAGGCGCACTTCCCCGCCGCGCTGCGCGAGCGTACCGGCATCCACTGGAACGCCCCCGAGGGCGGCTTCTTCCTCACCCTCACCCTGCCGTTCCCCGCCGACGACGCCCTGCTGGAGCTCTCCGCCCGGGAGCACGGCGTGCTGTGGGCCCCGATGCGCTACTTCCACACCGACGACACCGGTGACAACCGGCTGCGCCTGTCGTGCAGTTACCTCTCCCCGGAGCAGATCCGCGAGGGTGTCTCCCGGCTCGCCGTCCTCGTGGAGAAGGGCCTGGCGCGATGAACGCCGTGCTCTACGCGGTGACCGTGGTGATCTGGGGCTCGACCTGGCTGGCCATCAAGGGCCAGCTGGGCGAGGTCCACCCCACGCTGTCCGTCTTCTACCGCTTCGCGCTCGCCGCCGTCCTCATGCTGGCCTATGCCCGCGCCCGCGGACTGCCGCTGAAGTACCCCCTGCGCATGCACGTCCGGTTCGTGCTCATGGGCGGCCTGATGTTCTCGGGCAACTTCGTGTGCTTCTACTTCGCGGAGCAGCACCTGGCGACGGGGCTGGTCTCCATCCTCTTCGCCATGTCCCTGCTGCTGAACATCGTCTTCGCGCGGCTGTTCTTCCACCGCAGGGTGTCCCCGGTCGTGCTCATCGGCGGTGCCATCGGCCTGCTGGGCATCGGCACGGTCTTCTGGCCGGCGCTCGCGGACTTCGACCCGGACTCCGGCAACGGGCTGGGTACGGTGCTGTCGATCGCCGGAACCCTGGTGTTCTGCCTCGGTAACGTCGTCTCCGGCAAGGTGCAGGCCGAGGGCGTGCCGGTCGTGCAGAGCACCGGCTGGTCGATGGCGTACGGCGCCGTGCTCATCGCCCCGTTCGCCGCCGTGCTCGGCCACGGCACGCTCTACGAGCCGACGTGGAAGTACACCGGCTCGCTCCTCTACCTGGCCCTGATCGGCTCGGTGATCGGCTTCGGCACCTACCTGACGCTGCTCGGCCGCATCGGCGGCGAACGGGCCGCCTACGCGACGGTGCTCTTCCCGATCGTCTCGCTGCTGCTGTCCACCGTCTTCGAGGACTTCACCTGGTCGGCGCGGGACGGGCTGGGCGTCGTCCTGGTGCTGCTCGGCAACGCCGTGGTGCTGGCCGGCCCGAAGCTGCTGGCCCGCCACCGGGAGCGCGACCCCGCGCCACCGGACCACAAGGCGGCGCAGACGAGCGCGAGCGGAGGCAAATGACAGCGGCGGCCCGAACGGGCCGCCGCTGTCCGGCTACCGGCCGCCGCGCGCCCGCTCAGCCCTCTTGCCAGCTGACGCTGCCGACCCCCGTGCCGCCGCCGCAGGTGGCCGAGGACGTACCGGAGCCGCCGGGGTCCAGCGTCCGCCAGGTCCCCGACGATGCGGCGGAGGGCGCCCTCACCTATATCGAGGGCGCCCACGCCATGCTCGTCCAGCGGGACCCGCGCGCCATCGCGCTGTTCGCGCGGGCCCGGGAGCGGTACCGCCGCGACGGCCGGCTCGGTGACGCCCACATGGCCACGATGCTCGGGGCGATGACATCGGCCCTGCTCGGCGAGCGGGAGGCCGCGCTGGCCGACTGCCGCGCCCATTTGGCCGAAGCCGACGACTACCGGGCGGGCTGGGCGTACTCGTGGGGCCTGTGGGTGATGGCCCTGGCCGAACTGCGCCACGGCGACCCCCACCGGGCCGCGGGTCTGATCGACGACTCCCTGCGCCGCCAGCGCGACATCGGCGACCGCTGGGGCCCCTGCTGGGGCGTCCACGCCATGGCCTGGACCGCCGCCGCCCTCGGCGACCCGCACCGTGGCGCCCGGCTCATGGGTGCCTCGTACCAGCTCCGCGAGGCGATCGGCGTCGCGCTCGCGGGGCTGCGCCCCCTCCACGACGCCCACGTCGAGGCGGAGCGCGTCATCCGTGGCGCCCTCGACGCGCGGGTCTACGCGGCGGCCTTCGCCGAGGGCGCCGCCGCCCGCGACGCCGTGGGGCTCGCCCTGGGCACCGGCCGGTGAGCCGCGGCGGCCCGGGCGTTCACCATCGGATGGCGGTGAAATCGACGGGCCGGGGCCGCAGCGCCCGGGTGCGGACCGTCAGCCGTTCGAGCCGCCGGGACATCTCCGCCGCCGGGAGCCGCTTGCGGTCGCCGTGGCCCGGCAGCAGCCACTCGAAGCGCAGTCGGGCCGCGGTGCGCGACAGGGAGGTGGCCAACTCCTCGATGGAGTACCAGGTGACGCTCTCCGCCACCTCGATGTCCGCCGTCGTGCGTGACCAGTAGAGGCTGTCGCCGCTGAAGCAGTACCGCTCGTCCGCGACGTAGAGCACGCTGCCCGCGGTGTGCCCGGGGAGCGGATACGCGACGACGCCCTCGGCGATCCCGGCCGGATCGGTGCCGCGCAGCACGCGGTCGGCGTCCGGCGCGGCGTCGAGGTCACCTTCGTGGATCCATAACCGGGCCCCGAAACGGTCGGCGTAGCGGCGCCCGTGCGCCACATGGTCCCGGTGTGTGAGCAGGACGTCGGTGACCGGGCCCAGCGCCTCGTACCGGGCGGCCAGCGGCTCGTTCCAGCGGGGTGTGTCCACCATCATCCAGGTCCCCGAAGGGCGGCGCAGGAGATAGGAGTTGGCCCCGGCGGTGTGGTTGGAGTTGTGCCCGCACAGCAGGACACCCTCGTCGAGGGCCAGCGGGAACGGGTCCTGCGCCGGGTCCAGGCCGCCGCCGGTGCGGCGGATCGACCGGGTGGGGCAGGCGTACGCGGCGGCGTGCAGCAGACCCTCCTCCGCCGCGTCGCGGGGCTGGCGGAGGATCTCCGAGCGGCCGTCGACCTCGCCGATCAGCGTCGGGGCGAGTTGCCGGGCGACGTCGCAGTTCGTACAGCGGTCGTCCACGTACCAGCCGTCGTCGTCCTTGGGTGTCCCCGACGGTGCGTTGCCCATGGTGAGGCTCCTTTCCAGGGTTCCAGGCAGGTGCGGGCGGCCCATGGTTCGGTCGCCCGCATCCAGAGGTATCCCGGGTCGCGAGAGGAAAGGAAGGGGGGAGCGTTCTTGTGGTTTGCCGCCGGAGCGCATCTCTCCGTCACCGACAGTGGGGAGCGAAATGCACCGCATGTGCCTTATGGTCGGGTGCAGCGGCCGGTGCTGTCGCCCGTCGTGCCCGTCGCGGGAAGGCACAGGGCGTCCCGGTCGCCCGCGCTGTGGCTCACGTACCGGCCCACGCACGCGTTCCTGGTGGTACGGCCGTGCTCCGCGCACCAGTTGACCGCCTCGGACCCATTGGCGAACGGCCCCGGGGCGTAGAAGACCCAGTAACCGGGATTGAGCGAGGCGTAGTCGTCGCTGCGCAGCATGACCGCCTCGGGGATGCTCTCGCGGACGGTCGCCAGCCGCCGGTCCCGGGTGGCGGTGCCGGTGGAGACGGGCTCGGAG
Organism: Streptomyces sp. NPDC033229; assembly: GCF_055576875.1. Classification (NCBI taxonomy): domain Bacteria; kingdom Bacillati; phylum Actinomycetota; class Actinomycetes; order Kitasatosporales; family Streptomycetaceae; genus Streptomyces; species Streptomyces sp. NPDC033229. The sequence goes on from NZ_JBVIQR010000006.1 coordinate 52,748, forward strand.
TGGAGCTGGGCGATCCAGGTGCCCGCGGGCCCGGCCAGGGGCGGCTCCAAGGCGCGCGACGGGGTGGGCGACGGCGAGGGGCGCCGCGAGGCCGGGCTTCCCGTAGCCGAGGCGCGCGGGGTGGGGCTCGTGCCCGCGGTGCCGGGGTTGCCGCCACCTGCCGTGCCGGGGGAGGCCCCGGTGGCCCGGTCGCCGTCGTCACCGCCGGGTTTGACGGCGAGATAGACGCCACCCGCGACGAGCGCCGCCGCGACGGCGGCGGCCACCGCTACCAGCGGTCCGCGCCGGGAGCGTGGCACACCGGGCGGCATGGGTCCGGTGGGTCCGGTAGGCCTGGTGGGCCCGGTCGTCCCGCCGGAGCCGTTCGTGACCGTCGGCAGGGAGTGACCGTCCCACTGGGTCGGCGGGTGGGCGGGTGCCGCTTCCGCCCGCGCCAGCATGTCGTCCAGCCGGGCGCCGTCGGGCCGCGCGGCCGGGGCCCGTACCAGTAGGGCCGTCAGCACCGGAGCCAGTGGCCCCGACCGTACGGGCGGTGGCACCGGGTCGTCGAGAACGGCGGCCAGGGTGGCGAGCGTGCTGGCCCGGCGCAGCGGACTGATGCCCTCCACGGCCACATACAGCAGCATGCCCAGCGACCAGAAGTCGGAGGCCCAGGTCTCCTCGCCGCCCCGGATGCGCTCGGGGGCGATGTACTCGGGCGAGCCGATGAGATCGCCGGCCGCCGTGAGGGCGGTGGAGCCCTGGAGCGCGGCAATGCCGAAGTCGGTGAGGACGGCCCGGCCGTCCGCGCGCAGCAGGACGTTCGCCGGTTTCACGTCGCGGTGGTGGATGCCCGCGGCGTGCGCGGCGCGCAGCGCGGAGAGCACCTCCCGGCCGACGCGGGCCGCCTCCCGTGGCGGCAGCGGACCGCGGTCGAGACGGTCCTGCAGGCTGTCACCCGGCAACAGCTCCATGACCAGCCAGGGGTGCGGGTCCTCGGCCACGATGTGATGAATCGTCACCACGTTGGGGTGGGAGAGCCGGGCGAGAGCCCGGGCCTCGCGCAACACCCGTTCCCGCAGGATACGCGTGGCCTCGGAGCCGGGGGCCGCCGCCCCCGGCTCCGGCGCTCGCACCTCCTTGAGCGCGACCTCGCGGTGCAGCGCGAGATCACGCGCCCGCCACACCGTCCCCATCCCGCCGCTGCCGAGGCGCTCCAGCAACGCGAAACGCCCGTCGATGATCCGCCCGCTCTGTCCACTCGCGCCCCCGGTCATGGCGCCAGGGTAAGGGCTGAGCCCCACCGCGGACCGGCCGACCGCCGGGTAACCCCGGCCGGTGGAACAGCCCTTGGGCGACGCCCTCGGCTTCCCCTACCAGTGCCGGCCCGTCGGGATCGCCGCCAGGTGCGGCGACGACAGATGCAGGACCTCGTAGCGCTCGGTGTCGGCGGCGGAGGCTTCCGGGGCCCCGGGGACGGTGTCCGCCCAGAGGGTGAAGCGCATCAGCTCCCAGTGGTGGGGATCGAAGGCGAGCGCCGTGGTGTGGACGTCCGCACGGCGGGCCAGCGCGCGCAGCTCCCCGAGGGCGTCCTCGACGAGGGCGGCCGGGTCGGCTCCGGCGGGCAGCGGTGTGACGCTGCGGGAGGCGGCCCGGGGCGTGCTCGCGCGGGCGGGGCCCGCCTCGCAGCCGATGCCCGCCCACTGGCGGACGGCGGGCCGCCCGAAATCGGCGATGATGCCCTGGAAGCCCCCACGGCCGACGAGGAAGTGGCTCATCGCGCCGATGTCGTCCCACAGATAAAAGGGGGCGTACTGATTGACGGGTGAGCCGTCGACGCCGCGCTCGCGGATGACATAGGCCTTGAGCCCGAGGCCCGGCCGGTCGTCGAGGGCGTGGCCGCGGGTCGCCACCCGCTCGCGGATGATCTCCATGTCGTAGTCGGCGGGCAGGGTGATCTCGTATTGCATGGCATACATGAGGTGTTCCCCGTGTCTCGTCTGCGGGTGTCGGTCAGGAGAGTGCGGCCGCGGAGGGGCCGGCGGTGTGTGCGGCCAGCAGTCCGAGCGCGCCCCTGACGGCTCGGTCGTACGGCTCCGTGGACCCGGCCGCGCGGGCGAGGACGTAACCGCCCTGAAGCACCGCCATGACGGCCGAGGCCGTGTCGGCGGGGTCGAGGCCCGCGGCCGTTTCACCGCGCTCGCGGCCCTCCGCCAGGAGCTCGGTGAGGCGGGTGCGCAGCCACTCGAAGGTCTCCTCGACGGGCCCGCGCAACACGGGGTCGGCGAGGACGTCCGGGTCCTGGGTGAGGCGTCCGATCGGGCAGCCCTTGAGCACGTCCCGCTCACGCAGCAGGTAGGCGGAGATCCGCTCGACGGCCGTGCCGGGGGCGGAGAACTGCCGCTCCGCCTGCTCCCGCAGCTCGGCGGCGGTGCGGCGGATCGCGGCGAGCGCCAGGTCCGGTTTGCCGCTGAAGTGGTGGTACATGCTGCCCTGCCCGGCGCCCGCGCGCTGCTGGATGGCCTTGGGGCTGGTGCCGACGTAGCCGCGCTCCCAGAGGAGTTCACGGGTGCTCTCGATCAGGCGTTCCGAAGTGCTCACAAGATCACTGTACATACCAGTAGGTACAAAGATCGAATGCCCGGCCCGGGTAAGCCCCTACGGCCTAGCATGAATGCGTCACTTGCGTGGAATTCATCCGATACGTCGGCCAGGGTCGGTGCCGATCGTAGGAAGGGCGCGCACTCATGCCGGACAGCTCCGCGTCAGACCCGCAAGGCGTCCCCGGCTGGGGCGGACCGTCGGCGGCGGGACATCCGCACCACGCGCCGCCCGGGCACCGCAGACGCCGGAAGTGGCCGTGGGTCCTGCTGGTGCTGCTGCTGTTGATCGTCGGCGGCTGCGCCGTCCTGTTCGCCGTCGTCTCGGACGAGTCCGACAAGACCGTCACGGTGAAGTACGAGGTGACCGGCGACGCCAAGGACGTGACGATCGTCCACACCACGTGGAGCAGCGGGAACCGCTCCGAGAGTCTGCAGAAGGTGCCGTCCCTGCCGTGGCGCAAGCGGGTCGACACCAAGGGCTTTGTCAAGGGCGGTCTGCTCGCGGTCACCATCGGCCCCCGGGGAGGCTCGGTGACCTGCAGCGTCACCGTCGACGACGGCAAGCCGACCACCGCCACGGCGTCCGGCGCGGGGGCCACCGCCACATGTGAGGGCTTCTGACCGCGGAAGCGGCCACGTGGCCCCGGCGGGCGCGGGGGAGCCCGGGACTACGACCGGCGGCGGGGCTTGCCGCCCTTGCTGCCCTTGGCGCCCTTGGCGCCGCCGGAACCGCCGCGCGGGTTCTTGCCGGTCGGCTTGCGGGCCGCGGGCTTGCGCCGGTCGCCGCTCGCCTCGGGGCGCTTGCGCTTCGGCTGAGCCGGGGCCGGGGTCTGGGAGCGGCCCCGTGAGCTGTTGACGGTCCGCCCCCGGACGATGCCGATGAAGTCCTCGACCAGATCGGTCGTCCTGTCCTCGGGCCACGACAGCGCGACGCGGGACTCGGGGGCGTCCGAGAGCGGCCGGTACGTGAGGTCCTTGCGGTGGTGCAGACGGGCGAGTGACTGCGGGACGACGAGGAGCCCCACGCCGGCCGCCACCAGTTCGACGGCGTCCGCCGTCGTGGCCGGCCGCTCGAACGCGGGCCGCCCCGGCGGACGCTCCCAGCCGAGGGTGTCGTCGAGGGGGTGCAGCACGATCTCGTCGGCCAGATCCTCGGCGGACACCTCCTCGACCGCCGCCACGACGTGGTCCTTCGGGACCACGACCACCGTGGTCTCGGTGTAGAGCGGGATCGCGCTGAGGTCCGCCCGGTCGACCGGCAGCCGGACGAAACCCGCGTCGGCGCCGCCGCCCCGCAGCACGTCGAACGCTTCGGCGGGGGACACCGCGACGAGGGTCAGCGGGACGTCGGGCAACCGCTCGTTCCAGATCCGCACCCACTTGGTGGGCGTCACTCCCGGGACATACGCGAGCCGGAACGAAGGGGAAACATCCGAGCCTGTCACTCCGCCAGGTTACCGGTCGTGGTCAGAGGTAGCGCACACGCTCGATACTCTTGACACCATGACGTCGCACAAGACCACCCAGACCATGAAGCCCGCGACCGCGGCAAAGAAGCTGGGTGTGTACCTCGAGGCCACCCCCGCCGAGTTCCAGGAGGGTGTCGTCTCGCGCACCGAATTGAACGCCCTGCAGGCCGACCCGCCCGAGTGGCTGCAGGAACTGCGACGCAACGGCCCGCACCCCCGTCCGGTCGTCGCGGCGAAGCTGGGCGTCTCCATCGCGGGCCTCGCGCGCGGCGGGGTCACCGAAGCCCTCACCACGGAGCAGATCGAGGCGCTGAAGGACGCCCAGCCCGAGTGGCTGCAGCGCGAGCGCGCCGTCCAGGCCGAGGTCCGCAAGGAAGCGGTGCGCATCAAGGAGAAGAACGCGGCGCGAGGCGAGTAACCCCGCCGACCGCGTCCCCGCCCCGGCGGCGCCGGAAGTGTGAGCCGTGATGCCGCCGGTGATCTTCTCGCGACGGTCCGCCCGCCCGCCGCCGCAGCGACCGGGCGGCGGTCGCCCCCTGGGCGGCGGCCGCCCGTCCCTCGTGATCACCTTTGCGCCCGACCCGACCCCGGCGCGGGGCCCGTCCCCCGGGGCGCGCCCAGTGATGCGCCTGTGCGCCGTAGAGGGGGCGCTCGTACAGCAGTACCTTCGGCTCCTGTGTCAGGGGCGGACGGGGGCCGTGATGGGTGACGACAAACGCTGGCTCAAAGTCGGAGTCCCCGTCACCGGAGTGCTTATCGCGGCGATCGGGCTGCTGTACGCCAGCGGAATCATGCCTCCGATCGGGAAGACGGGGTACATCGAGCGAGCCGACGCCGCCTGTGCGAAGCATCGCCCGGCCCTGGCCGCGCTCGGTCCGGATACGCAGAACGCGGGACCGCAGGCGTTCTACGCCCATATCCAGAGAGTGGCGGCCGTGATGCGGGCGGCGCACCGCGACTGGGGGACGGTCAAAATGCCGCCGGGGATCGCGAGCTCCGTGCGAGACGCCTACGCCTCCACCGACACGGCGATTCGCCTGTACGAGCAATCGGTGGAGGAGGCGCGGCGGGGTGACTTCGCCCGGGCGGATGCCTACCTCCAGGACGCCAACAAGCAGGGACAGGTGGCGTTCACGAAGTCCCGTGCGGCGGGGTTGAACGTCTGTCCCGTCGGCTTCTGAACTCTCCGCTCACCCGCCCGCCTCCGGCATCGGGCTCACATACACCCACTGGCCGTTGTCGCGGAGGAAGCGGCTGTTCTCGTGCTGGCTGTCGGCGTGCCCCTGCTCGCTGTAGTGCGCGATGAATTCGACCGAGCCCTCGCTGTGGAAGGCGCTGCCCCCTGTCGTGCCGAGGATCTCGAGCCCCGTCCACCGCTGGTCCGGGTCGAAATCGAGGTCGGCCGGCCGGGTCGCCGGGTGCCAGGTACGCAGCAGATAGGCCGCGTCGTGGACGACGAAGGCGCTGTAGCGGGAGCGCATGAGCCGCTCCGGGGTGGGAGCGGTGCTCTCCCCGCGGTGGAAGCCGCCGCAGCAGTCGCGGTAGGTCGCTTCGCGCCCGCAGGGACAGGGTGCGGAATCGGTGATCGCCGGCTGCCGGCGTGCGCTGTATCGGGCCACCCCACGATTGTGCCCGCTCCGCCGGGCGCCTCGGACCCGCGAGGGCACCCCGTCCGGCGTCCCGGGGTCGATTCCTTCTGCCGTGACATTCTCCGGCGCCTTATAGCGGGTATTCGGTGATTTTAAAAGTCACGTGATCCAGGTACCGATTTCCGAAACTGTCAAGGGTTTTCGGGAAAAAACTCGACCCGCTATTGACCGGTCCGCGAAACGCTCGCTACGTTGATCGAGGAACGAGGGGGACCCGACAGGAACTGGCGGCCCGGGCAGGCGTGATGGCCGCCCGGGCGGACCGCCGGCCTTGCCTGCGCAGCGTCTCCGTATTCATCGGGGTATTCACCCGAGTCGTGCTCCGAACAGCAATTAGACAGACGTGCGTGAAATAAAGAATTTCACGCTGTTCACTTGTGCTGCGCGTTGACCAGACACGCGGCCGGGGGAGTTTATCGTGGCCAGTGACGAGCGGACCGAACCCGCATTCAGCCCCACCGGAGACCCGGCGGCCGATGCCTGCACGGCGTCCCGCGCCCAGCAGCGGATGTATTTCCTCCAGGAACTGGAGGAGGGCAGGCCGACCTATCACATGCCCGTCTTCTACGCCCTCGACGGCCCGGTGGACGCCGAGGTGCTCGGCCGGTGCGCGCAGCGGCTGACGGACCGGCACGAGGCGCTGCGTACCAGGTTCGCGCTGCGCGACGGCGAGTTGCTGCAAGTCATCGACGAGCGGGCGCGGTGGGAGTGGCGGACGGCCACGGCCCGGGACGCCGACGACGTCACCCGCTGGCTGGAGGCCGAACACCACCGGCCCTTCGATCTGCACCACGGGCCCTTGTTCCGCGCCGGGCTGCTGCACACCCCGCAGGGTGGCGCCGTGCTCGTGTTGAGCATGCACCACATCATCGCGGACGGCTGGTCGGTCGGCGTGCTGCTGCGCGAGCTGCTCACCGACTACGCGGCGCACACCGGGGACCCGGCGGCCGCCGCCGCGACCCCGCTCGAGGAGCCCGACTACCAGTACGCCGACTACTCGGAGTGGCAGCGGGACTGGCTGGAGAGCTCCGCCGCCCGACGTCAGCTCGACTACTGGGCGAGGCAGCTGGCCGGGGAGCTGCCGTCCACCGCCCTGCCCAGGGACCACCGGACCCCGGCCCAGGGGCGCCCGGGCAACGCCGCCACCGCCGCCGTCCATGAGTTCCCGCTGTCCCCGGAAGCCCTCGACGGGCTGCGGCGGCTCTGCCGGGAGAGCGGGAGCACCCTCTACTCCGGGCTGCTCGCGGTCTTCCAGGTGCTGATGAGCCGCTACACCGGGCTGGACGACGTCATCGTCGGCACCCCGGTGGCCAACCGGAACCGCAAGGAGTTCGAGAACACCGTCGGGCTCTTCGTCAACACCGTCGTCATCCGGTCCGACCTCTGTGACGACCCCAGCTTCCGCGACCACCTGGGGCGCGTCCGGGACACCGTGCTGGACGCCCAGGACCACCAGGATCTGCCGTTCGAGCGGATCGTCGAGCACCTGGGCCCGGAGCGGACCGCCGACAGCGCCGCCCTCTTCCACGTCATGTTCGGCTTCCACGACGAGGACGACATGACGGCCGGCCTGCCCGGCCCACGCGCCCGCCTCGTCGACGGGCCCGCCGGGAGCGCCAAGTTCGAGCTCACCTTCGACGTCGTCCGGACGGACGAGACGGTTCGCTGCCGGCTGGAGTACCGCGCCGACCTGTTCGAGGCGGCCACCATCGAGCGGGTCGCCCGGCACTACGAGCGGCTGCTGACCGAGGCCGCGACCCACCCGGAGCTGCCTGTTTCCGCCCTGCCCATGCTGTCGGAGACGGAGCTGCGCGGCATCGTCGGCGAGTTGCCGCCGGGCGCCGGGGCGCCCGCCGACTGCGCCCACGAGATCTTCGCCCGGCACGCGGCCGCGACGCCGGACGCCATCGCCCTCGTCCACGGCACCACCCGGGTCACCTACCGGGACCTCGACCGGCGCGCCAACCGCCTCGCCCACCGGCTGCGGGCGCAGGGCGTCGGCCCCGACACGCTCGTCGGGCTCTGCCTGCGTCGCTCGCCCGAACTGGTCGTCGGCCTGCTCGGCATCCTGAAGGCGGGCGGCGCGTATCTGCCGCTCGACCCCGACAACCCGCCCGAGCGGCTGCGTTACATCATCGGCGACGCCGGGCTGACCCACCTGGTCGGCGCCACGGACACCGGTCACCTCTGGGGCGACCTGCCGCTGCGCGCCGTCGACCTGGACCGGGACGCCGCCCTGCTCGCCACCGAGCCGGAGACCGCCCCCGGGACCGGCGTCACCCCGGACCACCTCGCCTACGTCATCTACACCTCGGGCTCCACCGGCCGCCCCAAGGGCACACTCGTCCCGCACCGCAACATCACCCGGCTGTTCTCCGCGACCGACCACTGGTTCGGCTTCGGCCCCGACGACGTCTGGACGCTGTTCCACTCGGTCGCCTTCGACTTCTCCGTCTGGGAGCTGTGGGGCGCGCTCGCCCACGGCGGTCGGCTCGTGGTGGTGCCGTACGCGACCAGCCGGTCCCCGGAGGAGTTCCACCGGCTGCTGCGCGCCGAGCGGGTGACCGTGCTCAACCAGACGCCCTCGGCCTTCTACCAACTGGCCCGCGTCGACGAGGCGCACACGGCGGCCGGACACCGGCCGGAGGACGGCGGACTCGCCCTGCGCTACGTCGTCTTCGGCGGCGAGGCGCTCGACGTCGGCGCCCTCGGCCGGTGGTTCGAGCGGCACCCGGACGACGCGCCGCGCCTGGTCAACATGTACGGCATCACCGAGACGACCGTCCACGTCACCTACCGGCCGCTGACCGCCCGCGACGCGCGGGAGGGCCGGGGCAGCGTCATCGGCGTACCGATCCCGGACCTGCGACTGCACCTGCTGGACCGGCGGGGGAATCCCGTGCCGCCCGGTGCGGCGGGCGAGTTGTTCGTCGGCGGCGCGGGCCTGGCCCGCGGATATCTGCGCCGGCCCGGGCTGACGGCCGAGCGCTTCCCCGCCGACGCCTTCGGCGACGGCCGCGGCCCGGCCGGCGAGCGCCTGTACCGGACCGGTGACCTCGCGCGCCTCCTGCCCGACGGAGACCTCGAATACCTCGGCAGGATCGACGACCAGGTCAAGATCCGCGGCTTCCGGGTGGAGCTGGGCGAGGTCGAAGCCGCGCTCGCCGCGCACCCGCTGGTCGACGCCGCGGTCGCGCTGGTCCGGCCCGACGCCTCCGGCGCCGACACGCTGGTGGGCTATCTGGCGGTCAAGGGCGGAACCGGCCCCACTGTCGAGGACCTGCGCGAGCACCTGGCGCGACGCGTCCCCGCGTACATGATCCCCGGCGTGTTCGTCACCCTGCCGGAGTTCCCGCTGACCGCCAACGGCAAGGTGGACCGCCGGAAGCTGCCCGCGCCCGGCGCCGGGACGGCCCTGTCGCACACCGCCTACGAGCCGCCCCGGGGCCCCGTCGAGACGGGCCTCGCCGAGATCTGGCAGCAGGTCCTCGGCCGCGAGCGCGTCGGCGCCCACGACAACTACTTCTCCCTCGGCGGCGACTCGATCCGCAGCATCCAGGTCCTGGCCCACGCCCGAGCGCGGGGGCTGGACTTCGCGGTGAGCGAACTGATGCGCCACCAGACCGTCCGCGACCTCGCCCCCGTCGTCACGACCACCGCGGGGGCCACGAAGGAGGCGGCGTACGAGCCCTTCTCGCTGCTCGACCCGCGCGACCGGGCCGCGCTGCCGGACGGGCTGGAGGACGCCTACCCGATGACCCGGCTCCAGGCGGGCATGCTGTTCCACAGCGACCTGCCGACCGCCGGGACCATTTACCACAACGTCGCGAGCTACCACATCCGCGCGCCCTACTCCGAGCGCGCCTGGCGCGAGACGATCGCCCTCCTCGCCCGGCGGCACGAGATGCTGCGCACCGCCTTCAATCTGCACGGCTTCAGCGAACCCCTGCAACTGGTCCACGCCGACGCGGCACCGGAGATCACCTTCGAGGACCTGAGCGCCCTCGACGAGGACGAGCGGCGCGCCGCAATCACCGCCCGCTACGACGCGGAGCGGGCCCGGCCGCTGGACTGGGAACGGGCGCCGCTCATGCGGTTCCACGTCCAGCGCCGGTCGGCCGACACCTTCCAGCTCTTCCTCACCGAACACCACGCCGTCATGGACGGCTGGAGCGAGCGGTCGCTGTTCACGGAGCTGAGCGAGACCTACCTCTGCTTCCTCGCCGACGAGCGTCCGTCGGCGCACGGGCCCCGGTCGCGGTTCGCCTCCTTCGTCGCCCTGGAGCGCGCCGCCGTCGACAGCGACGAACAACGCGCGTTCTGGGCCGAGCAGATGGCGGGCATGGCCGTCACCCGACTGCCCCGGCGGACCCAGGCGACGGGCCCCGCGAGGATGGCGCGGATGTCCTGGCATCTCGCACCCCTGCCGGACGGCCTCCACGACCGGCTGGCCGCGCTCGCCGCCGAGCTGGGGGTGCCGCTGCGGGTCGTGCTGCTCGCCGCGCATCTGCGGGTCATGGGACTGCTGGGCGGCAGCGACGACGTCACGACCGGGGTGGTCTACAACGGCCGCACCGAGGAGAGCGACGGCGACAAGGTCGTCGGCGTCTTCCTCAACACGCTCCCCTTCCGGCTCACCCTCCCCGACGGTACCTGGCGCGACCTCGTCCGTGCGGTCGCCGCGCTGGACGTCCGCGTCCACGAGCACCGCCGCTTCCCGCTGGCGGAGATCGTGACGGCGGCGGGCGGCGGCGCGCTCTTCGAGACGTTCTTCAACTACACCCACTTCCACGTCGAACGGGACGCCCCCGCCCCGGACGCCTTCGCCGTGCTGGAGGAGGACGGGGAGGCCGGCACCGACGTCGCGTTCGGCGCGGAGTTCTCCCGCACCCCGAACGGCGACCGGCTCGAACTCGGTCTGCGCTACGACGCGGCCCGCTTCACCCCCGAGCAGGTCGCGGACATCCACACCCACTACGCCGCCGTGCTCGGCCTGCTGGCCACCGACCCGGACGGCACCGGACACGACGCCGACCTGCTGACGAGGGACGAACACCGGGCGTACGCGCGGTGGAACGACACCCGCGTCGACTACGAGCAGCCCCACGTCCTGCACGAACTGATCGAGCACCAGGCCCGGTCGACGCCCGACGCCCCGGCCGTACGGTTCGAGGGCACCGAACTGGACTACCGGCAGTTGGACGAGGCCGCCGACGGCCTCGCCCGCGCCCTGCGCGAGCGAGGCGCCCGCCCCGGAGCCTTCGTCGGAGTCCTGCTGGACCGCTCGGCGGACCTGTCGGTCACGCTGCTGGCGATCCTCAAATCCGGTGCCGCCTACGTCCCGCTGGACCCGGACCACCCCGAGCAGCGAGTGACGTCCCTGCTGGCCGACGCAGGCATCACGCTGGTCGTCACCGACGAGCGCCGGCAAGCGCTCCTGCGCGCCGCGGGCATCGACGCGATAGGGCCGCGGACGACAGAAAGCCACCCGGACGGCCACGCCACCGTCGGCGCCGGCCCGGACGACCCCGCCTACATGATCTTCACGTCGGGCTCCACCGGAAAGCCCAAGGGCGTCGTCATCTCCCACCGCGCCATCTGCAATCGGCTGCTGTGGATGCAGGACACCTACGGACTGCGCCCGGGGGAGCGGGTCCTGCAGAAGACGCCCTACACCTTCGACGTGTCGGTGTGGGAGCTGTTCTGGCCCCTCCTGACCGGCGCGACCGTGGTGCTCGCCCGCCCCGGCGGCCAGCGCGACCCCGCGTATCTCGCCCGGGCCGTCCGGGCGGAACACATCACCACCGTGCACTTCGTCCCCTCCATGCTGAGCGTGTTCCTGGAGGACCCGGCCGCCGCGGACTGCACCGGGCTCACCCGCGTGGTGTGCAGCGGCGAGGCTCTCCCGCACGACGTGCAGAGCAGGTTCTTCGAGCGGCTGCCCGGCGTGGAGCTGCACAACCTCTACGGGCCGACGGAAGCCGCCGTCGATGTGACGTCCTGGCGCTGCCACGACGACGGCACGGGCGTCGTCCCCATCGGACGGCCCATCGCCAACATGCGCGTCCACGTCCTCGACCGGCACCTGGCCGAGGTGCCCCTGGGCGTCACCGGCGAGCTGTACCTCGAAGGCGTCGGCCTGGCCCTGGGCTACCACGGACAACCGGAGCTGACGGCCGAGCGGTTCATCGAGCACACCGGCCGCGACGGGGTCGCGCGGAGGCTGTACCGCACCGGCGACCTGGCCCGGCACCGGCCCGGCGGGGAGCTGGAGTACGCGGGCCGCACCGACCACCAGCTCAAGATCCGTGGTTTCCGGGTCGAGCCCGGCGAGATCGAGGCCGTCCTCGCGGACGACGACGCGGTGCGCGAGTGCGCCGTCCTGCCGCGCGGTGACCGGCTCGTCGGCTACGTGGTCGCGGCCGCCGGACACCGGCCCTCGGCCGCCGGCCTCGCCGAGTGCGCCCGGCGCCGCCTGCCCGAATACATGGTCCCCGGCGCGTGGGTCCTCCTCGACGCGCTGCCGCTGACCGCCAACGGCAAGCTCGACCGGGCCGCGCTGCCCGCACCGGAGTCCACCGACGCGCGCGGCGGGCACCCTGCGGCACCCCCGCGCGACGAGCTGGAGTCCCGGCTCCTGGGGATCTGGGAGCGGCTGCTGGAGATGGGCCCCCTCGGCATCCACGACGACTTCTTCGCCGCCGGAGGCCATTCGATCGCCGCACTGCGGCTGATCACCCGGATCAACGAGGAGTTCGGCGAGCGCCTCGGCGTCGGGACCGTCCTGGAGAACGCGACCGTCGCGCAGCAGGCGGACCTGCTGCGCGACACCCACCGGGCGGCCCCCGACGAGAGCGTGGTCCGCATTCAGCGGGGCGGCGAGCAGCCGCCGCTGTTCCTCCTCCACCCGATCGGCGGGCACGTCTTCTGCTACCGGGCGCTCGCCACGGCCCTGGGCCCGGACCGGCCCGTGTACGGCCTGACCGCCCCCGGCCTCGCCGAAGGCGACGCGCCCGGCACGGCCCGCACGGTCGAGGAACTGGCGGCCGGGCACCTCGAGGCCCTGCGCCGGGTGCGGCCCACCGGCCCGTACCACCTGGCGGGCTGGTCGTTCGGCGGACTCCTCGCCTTCGAGATGGCCGCCCGGCTGCGCGCGGCCGGCGAGCAGGTCGCCACGCTGGCCCTGCTCGACACCGCCTACCCGCGGCCCGAAGCCCCCGAGAATGACGTCGAACTGCTGGAGTGGTTCTACGAGGACCTCGCGCGGGCGGCCGGCGCCGTCTTCGACGACGACTCCCGGGCCGCCCTGCGCGCCCTGCTGGGCACCGCCGGCGATTCCGGCACCCGCCTCAAGGCCCTGGCCGAGCAGGTGGCCGAGGACCGGCTCGCCCCCGGCCTCGACGCCGACCGGCTGGCCCGTCACTACGAGGTGTTCCGCACCGGCGTCCGAGCCGCAGCGGCCTACCGCCCGCCGGTCCTCGACGGTCCGGTGACCTTCCATCAGAGCGCGACCGGCGCCGACCAGGGCGCCGCCCGGCAGTGGGCCGAGCGGGTCCGGGGCACGTTCGACGTCCACGACACCGAGGCCGACCACTACGACCTCATGCGTCCCCCGCACATCACGGCGGTCGCCGCCACCCTCACCCCGGGCCCGGCCGGCCGGTGAGCGCACCCCCCACCCGCAGACCTCTTCGCAACGGAACGGAAGACCACGTGAGAAGCGAACACACCGGCCCGCCGGCCGCGCTCAGCGGCCGGATCGGCAGCGGGCCGAGCGAGCTGCTGCACGACGAGGTGCTGGACCCCCAGTTCAGGTTCGAGTCCCGGCACCTGATGGGCCACTACGTCGCCATCGAGAAGGTGCTCGCGGCCGAGTACGAGCGGATGGGGCTCGTCACCCCCGGCGAGGCCCACGCCATTGCCATCCTGCTCGACGGCGTCGGCCCCGACACCCTCACCGCGCGCCCCGGTGCCAACATGTCGGACATCGCCTTCGCCCTCGAACGCCACGTCGAGGAGGGCCTGGCGAAGCCGGTGACGCGCTGGCACGTCGACCGCAGCCGCAACGACCTCCAGTCGTGCGCCCAGCTGATGTTCGGCCGCGCCCGCCTCGCCCACTTCGCCGAGGCCCTCCTCGAATTCGGCACCGTCGCCCACCGGTTGGCGGAGTCGACCCGCGAGCTGCCCATGCCGGGGTACACCCACTTCCAGGCCGCGCAGATCATCACCCCCGGCTTCTATCTCGCCGCGGTCAGCGAGCAGGTGCTGCACACCCAGCGGCGGCTGCTCGCGACCTACGACGGCCTCGACGCCTGCCCCCTGGGCGCCGGAGCCATGGCCGGCCAGGAACTCGCCTGGGACCGCGACCGGATGGCCCGCCTCCTCGGCTTCGCCCGGCCCCAGCCCAGCGCCCTGACCTCGGTCGCCTCCCGACGCTGGAGCACGGAGATCACCGCGGAACTCAGCCTCCTCGGCGCCGCCCTCAGCCGCTTCACCACCGACCTGCTCACCTGGGGCAGCAGCGAATACGGCTTCATCGAACTGCCCGACGAACTGTCCGGCATCTCCTCCGCCATGCCGCAGAAGAAGAACTACCCCGTCCTGGAACGCGTCCGCGGCCGCACCGCACACCTCGCCGCCTTCCACCTCGACGGCCTGCTCGGCCAGCGCAACACCCCCTTCTGCAACCTGGTGGAGGTCTCCAAGGAAGCCGGCACCCACCTGCTGAACGCCTTCGAATCGGCGCACGGCACGGTACGGCTGTTCACCGAGGTGCTGCGCCGGCTGACCTTCCGGGCGGACCGCATGCGCGAGGTGTGCGAGCGGGAGTTCCTCGGCGGATTCAGCCTCGCCAACTCCCTCACCCTGAACCGGGGCGTGCCCTGGCGCACCGCCCAGGTCGTCGCCGGCCGGTACATCGTGCTGGCCGCCGCCGCCGGGCTCCCCCCGGCCCCGGGTGACGCGGACCTGCTGCGCGAGGCCGCCGCCGAGAAGGGCATCACCCTCGAGGACCCGGCGGAGCTGCTCGCCGAGGCCTTCGACGTCCGGCGCGGACTGGAGCGCATGTCGTCCGCCGGATCGGCCCACCCCGAGGCCGTGCGCGAGCTGCTGCGCACACAGCAGGAGGAGTACGAGCGGCTGCGCGAGCAGTGGGCGCGGCGGTCGGCGGCCCTGCGGGCCGGCGCACAGGAGACGGACCGGGCGCTGGGCCGGGAGACGGAGCGGGGTGAGAGCCATGTCGGTACCGATGGTGACGAGCGCCGACCGCGCTGAACACGAAAGAGGGCCGGGCACCCGGACCGGCGTCGGACGGGCCTTCGGAACGTTCGGGGAACTGCTGCAAGGGGCCCTGCCCGAGCCGCGCGGCGAATTCCTCGTCACCTTCCCGATAGCCCGCTGGGCCACCGCCGTCTTCCACCACGACCCGGACGCCGACGCGATCGTCGTCCGCCCGGCGCACAAGGGCAAGTCCCGCCGCGTCGCGGCCCAGGTCCTCGCCTCCCTCGGGGTGCGCGGCGGCGGCCTGCTGGACATCAGCGGCGAACTGCCGGAGGGCAAGGGCCTGGCGAGCTCGTCCGCCGACCTGGTGGCCACCGTACGGGCGGTCGGCGCGGCGTGGGACGTGACGTTCACCCCGGCCGAGACCGAGGCGTTCCTACGGGGCATCGAACCCGCCGACGGCGTCATGTACGACGAGATCGTCGCCTTCCACCACCGCGATGTGCGCCTCGGCCACCGGCTGGGCGCGCTGCCCCCGCTCACGGTCGTCGCCCACGACGAGGGCGGCCAGGTCGACACCGTCACCCACAACCGCAAGGCCAAGGTGTTCGACGCCGAGGAACGCCGCGAGTACGCCGCCCTCCTCGGCCTGCTGACCGACGCGGTCGCGACCCGCGACCTGCGCACCGTCGGCGCCGTCGCCACCCGCAGCGCCGAGATGAATGCCCGGCACCGGGCCCGCGGCGGATTCGAGGACCTGCGCCGCCTGTGCCACGAGGTCGACGGCCTCGGTCTGGTCCTCGCGCACAGCGGCACCATGCTCGGCGTCCTCCTCGAAACCGCCGACCCGGGGCTGGCCGGCAAGACCGAGCACATCCGCGCCGGCTGTGCGCCGCTCGGCGGCGAGGTCTCCGTCCACCGCGCCTTGGGCACCGGCGACCGCTGGACCCCGGCGACGCCGCACGCCGATCCGCCCCCCGGTGCCCACCCGAGCGCCCACCCGAGCCACGAGCTGGAGACCTGAGCATGCTGTTCGACACCATGACCGACGCGATCGGTCACACGCCGCTGGTACGGCTGCGGCTGGGCGAGGACCGGGGCGTGGAGGTCTACGCCAAGCTGGAGCTGCAGAACCCCTTCGCCATGAAGGACCGCGTCGCCCGCAACATCGTCCTGGAGGCCCGGCGGCTGGGCACCCTGCTGCCCGGCGCCCCGATCATCGAGAGCTCGTCGGGCACCATGGCGCTCGGCGTCGCGCTGGTGGGCCGCTCCCTCGGCCACGCCGTGCACATCGTCACCGACCCGCGCATCGACCCGATCACCCTGGCCAAACTCCGCGCCCTGGGCTGCGAGGTGCACATCGTCGAGGCCATGACCAGCCACGGCTGGCAGAGCGCCCGACTGGAACGGCTGGCAGAGCTGATGCGCGACCTGCCCGGCGCGTTCTGGCCGCAGCAGTACACCAACCCCGACAACCCCGGCGCCTACCGCACCCTCGCCGAGGAACTCCTGCGCGACCTCGGCGGCTTCGACGTCCTGGTCGGCGCCACCGGCAGCGGCGGTTCGCTGTGCGGCTCGGCGCGCGCCCTCAAGGATTCCCTGCCCGGCCTGCGCGTGGTGGGGGTCGACTGCGTCGGCAGCGCCCTGTTCGGCCAGCCGGACGTGCCCCAGCGCCTCCAGAGCGGACTCGGCAACAGCCTGCTGCCCAAGAACCTCGACCGCTCGCTCATCGACGAGGTGCACTGGCTCAACGACCACGAGGCCTTCGCCGCCGCCTGGGACCTCGCCCGCGAGCAGCAGATCTTCGCGGGCAACACCTCCGGCTCCGTCTACCGCGTACTCGGCTCGCTCGCCGCCACGGCCGCGCCCGGCACCCGTGTCGTCGGCATCTTCCCCGACCGCGGCGACCGCTACGCCGATACCGTCTACAGCGACGAGCACTGGGCCCGACACGAGGTGAGCGAGCTGCCCACCGCTCCCGCACCTCGGGCCGTCCGCCCCGGCGACACCGCCCTGACCTGGTCGCACATGCCCTTCCAGGCCCCCGGCGAGGTGCTCCGACACCTGCTGTTCGTCGAGTCCAACACCACCGGCACCGGCATGCTCGCCCTGGACCTCGCCCGCGAGCTGGACACCGTCCCCGTCCTGCTCACCGGCGACCCCGACCGCTACGCCGGGCTGGCGGACACGGGCTGCGAGATCATCGTCTGCGACGCCAACTCCCAACCCGAGCTGCGCCGGGTGATCCAGGAGCGGTTCCGCCGCGAGGAGATCGCCGGCATCACCACCACCAGCGACTTCTACGTCCCCGTCGTCGCCGAACTCGCGCACTGGCTCGGCCTTCCGGGCAACCCCGCCGAGGCCATGACCACCTGCCGCAACAAGGCCACCCTGCGGGAGACCCTCGCCGCGGCCGGGGTCCGCCAGCCGCGGTTCGCGGTCGTGCGCGAGGCGGACGAGGTCGCGGCCGCCGTCGCCCGGGTCGGGCTGCCGTGCGTGGTCAAGCCCGTCGACGACTCCGGCTCCACCAACGTCCTGCTGTGCGCGGACGAGGCGACGGCCACCGCCCACGCGGCCCGGATCCTCGCGGTGCGCACGAACGTACGCGGCCTGCCCACGGCCAAAAGCGTGCTGGTCGAGGAGTACGTGGACGCGCCGGAGTTCAGCGTGGAGATGTTCTCCTGGGACGGCGGCACCGCATGTGTGGGCATCACCGCGAAGACCGTCACCGACGGACCGCACTTCGTCGAGCACCGCCACATCTTCCCCGCCGACCTGCCGCCCGCCACGGCCGAGGAGATCACCGAAACCGTCCGCGCCGCCCTGGACGCGGCCGGCGTACGCCTCGGCGCCACCCACACCGAGGTCAAGCTCACCGCGGCCGGTGCGAGCGTCATCGAGATCAACCCCCGGTTGGCCGGGGGCATGATCCCCGAACTCGTCCGCCGGGCCGGCGGCGTACGGCTCCTTGAGCAGCAACTGCGGGTCGCCGTCGGTCTGCCGCCGGAGCTCAAGCCCGACACCGACGGATACGCGGGCATCCAGTTCCTCCTCGCCCACGCCGACGGGCAGCTGACCGCCGTCGAAGGCACCGACGTTGTACGCGCCTTGGACGGCATCGAGGCCGTCACCCTCACCGCCGCGCCCGGAGACACCGTGCGCACCGCACGCGGCGCCGCCGACCGGCTCGGCCACGTCATCGCCCGTGCGGACTCCGGGCGGCAGGTGGCCGACGCCCTGGACTCGGCCCTGCGTCGGCTGACGCTCACCATCGAGGACTAGGCCTGCCCGGCTGTCCCTCTGCGGGCGCGTCCTGGCCGCCTGCGGCGGCGGGCGCCCTGCGGGCGCGTCCTCAATCGCCGGACGGGCTGGTTCTCGGCTCAGCCCAGCCGTCACGCCACGGCCTGACAACTCCCCTTCCTCCCTGCCGCCCGCCCGTCCACGGGCGGCGGCCCCCAACACCACTGAGGTGACCCACCATGAGCAACCCCTTCGAGAACGACGCCGCCACCTACCTCGTGCTGAGGAACGACGAGAACCAGCACTCCCTGTGGCCCGCCACCAACCCCGTCCCCGCCGGCTGGACGACGGCCCACGGCGAGGACACCCGGCAGGGCTGCCTCGACTACGTCGAAGCGCACTGGACGGACATGCGCCCCGCGAGCCTCGCGGCCGCCATGGGCGACCCGCGTCCGTGACGACGGTGACAGGCGAGCCCGAGGAGATCCACCATGTTTGACGCACCGCGCCAGGGCACCACGCCCGTGCGGACCGGCCACGAAGAAATCCTGTGCGCTCTGTTCGCGGACGTCCTGGGCGTCCCGCGGGTCGGCCCCGACGAGAGCTTCATCGGCCTGGGCGGCGACAGCATCCTGGCCATCCAGGTGGTCAGCCGCGCCCGGCTGGCCGGACTCGTCGTCAGCACCCGCGAAGTCCTGCGCAAGGACACCGTCCGCGCGCTGGCAGCCGCCGCCCGCGAACCGGAGAGCACCGCCCCGCGCGTCCCCCCACGCCGCACCGGCCCCCTCCACCCCACCCCGATCATGCACTGGCTCCGCGAACTGGGCGGCCCGGTCGACACCTACCACCAGTCGCTCGTACTCCGCACACCCCCGGGTCTGGACGCCCGGGCGGCCGAGACGCTCCTCCAGGCACTGCTCGACACCCACGACGCGCTCCGGCTGCGCCTGCCCGCCGGCACCGGCGCGCCGGTGTGGGAACCGGTCATCGAGCCGCCCGGCGGCGTCCGCGCGGCCGACCTGATCGAAAGCCTCGACGCGAGCGACATCACCGACGACGCCCTGCCCGCACTCACCCGGGACCGGATGCGCCACGCCCGGCGGCTGCTGTCACCGCGGGACGGGGTCATGCTCCGGGCCGTTCTGCTCGACCGCGGGCCCGGCCGGCAAGGACGCCTCGCGCTCCTCGTCCACCACCTGGCCGTCGACGGGGTCTCCTGGCGCATCCTCCAGGACGACCTGCGCTCCGGCTGGCAGACGCTGTCCCGCGGCGGCGAAGTCGGTCTCGACCCGGCGCCCACCCCCTTCCACCACTGGTCGACCGTGCTGCTCACCGAGGCCACCCACGGCCGCCGGATGGCGGAGGCCGACGCGTGGCAGCGCACCCTGCGCACCGACCCGGCACCGCTCGGCGGAGTCTCGACCCTCGCCCTCGGCCCCGAGACCGAGGAGTGCCGGCACACCCTCACCCTCCCCCCGGAGATCACCGGCCCGCTGCTCACCACCGCACCCGCACTCGTCAACGGCACCGTCAACGACGTCCTGCTCACCGGTCTGGCGCTCGCCGTGCTCGGCTGGCGCCGCGACCGGGGGAGCGACGAGAGCGGCGCGGTCCTCGTCGACGTCGAGGGCCACGGCCGCGAGGACATCGTGGACGGCCTGGACCTGTCCCGCACCGTCGGCTGGTTCACCACCGTCTACCCCGTCCGCTTCGCACTCGGCCGCCCGGACCTCGCCGACGCCCGCTCCGGCGGCCACACCGTCGGCACCGCCCTGCGGCTGGTCAAGGAGGGCCTGCGGGCCGTGCCCGACCACGGCATCGGCTTCGGCATGCTGCGCCACCTCAACTCCCGCACCGGCCCCGGCCTCGCCGGGCCGGGCATCCCGGAGATCGGGTTCAACTACCTGGGCCGGTTCCCGATGGGCGACGCCGCCGACTGGGCGGCCGCCCCCGGGCACGACTTCGCCCTCGACGCCGCCGACGACGGCCTGCCCATGGCCCACGCCATCGAGGTCAACTCCGCCGCCCACGAAGGCCCCGGCGGACTGACCCTCAGCGCCACCTGGACCTGGGCCCCCGACGCCTACCCGGCCGCCCGGGTGAAGGCCCTCGCCGACGAGTGGTTCGCCATGCTGACCGCCATCGTCACGCACACCGAACTGCCCGGCGCGGGCGGCCTGACCCCCTCCGACGTGTCCCACTCCGAGATCAGCCAGGCCGATCTCGACGACTTCGCATCCCAGCTCGGGGAGTTGCTGTGATCCCTCTGTCCCACGCCCAGCAGCGGCTGTGGTTCCTCGACCGCACGGGCGACGGCGCGCTCTACAACATCCCCGTCGGCCTGCGACTGCGCGGCACCCTCGACCGCGAGGCGCTGCGCGCCGCCCTCGCCGACGTGAGTGCCCGGCACGAGGCGCTGCGCACCGTCTACCCCGACCACGAGGGGCGCCCCCACCAGCTCGTCCTCGACCCCGCCCAGGCACCGCCGGCCTGGACCGTGACCCACTGCCCCGCCGGTGCGCGCCAGGAGCGCGTACGGGCCGCGGCCCGGCACACCTTCGACCTCGCCACCGAACCGCCGCTGCGCGCCGACCTCCTCGTCCACGGCGACGACGACCACTACCTCCTGCTCGTCCTGCATCACATCGCGGGCGACGGCCGGTCGCTGGAACTGCTCGTACGCGACCTCGCCGCCGCCTACGCCGCCCGGCTCGCGCACACCGACCCCCAGTGGCCCGAACTCCCCGTGCAGTACCCTGACTTCGCCCTGTGGCAGCGGGACCTGCTGGGCGACGCGGGCGACTCCGCCAGCCTCGTCGCCCGGCAGCTGAGCCACTGGTCCAAGGTCCTCGCGGAGCTGCCCACGGAGCTGACGCTGCCCACCGACCGGACCCGGCCGGCGCTGGCCACGCACCGGGGCGCGGTCGTCCAAGCCACCCTCGACGCACGGTCGCACACCGCCCTGGCCGACCTCGCCCGCGACCGGCGGGCCACCCCCTTCATGGCCGTGCAGGCCGCGTTCGCCGCGCTGCTCACCCGGCTCGGCGCGGGCACGGACCTGCCACTCGGCTGCCCCATGGACGGCCGGGACGACGAAGCCCTGCAGGACCTGGTCGGCTTCTTCGTCAACACCCTCGTCGTCCGCGCCGACACCGGTGGCGACCCCTCCTTCGAGACGCTGCTCGACCGGGTCCGCGACACCGTCCTGGAGGCCCACGCCCATCAGGACGTCCCCTTCGAGGCCCTGGTGGAGCAGCTCAACCCGGCCCGGTCCGCGTCCCGGCACCCGCTGTTCCAGGTCGCCGTCGCCGCCCAGAGCACCGGTGGTGCGGACCCCCGGTTCCCCGGACTGGACCTGGTGATCGAGCCCGTCCGCACCGGCACCGCCAAGTTCGACCTGACCCTGGAGGTCGACGAGCACACCGACGCGGCCACCGGCGCCCCCGCCGGGATCGGCCTCGCCCTGGAGTACGCCACCGACCTCTTCGACGAGGACACCGCCCGGCGGATGCTCGACCGCCTCGTCCGGGTCCTGCGCGCGGTCGTCCGCGACCCCGCCGCGCCCATCAGCCGGCTCGACGTCCTCGCCCCCGCCGAACGCCACGACGTCCTCGAAGGCTGGCAGGGCCCGGCGCCCGAAGCGGGCGCACACACCGTGCACGGCCTCTTCGCCGAGCGGGTCCGCGCCCACCCGGACCGGACCGCCGCCGTCAGCGGCGCGCGGGAGATCACCTACGGCGAACTCGACGAGCGCGCCACCCGGATCGCCCACCGGCTCACCGCCCTCGGGGTGCGCCCGGGCGACGCCGTCGCCGTCCTCATGGAACGTTCCGTCGAGCTGATCGCGGCCTGCCTGGGCATCCTGAAGGCCGGAGGCGCGTACGTCCCCCTCGACGCCCGGGCGCCGCACGACCGGACCGCCGCCATCGTCGCCGACACCGGCGCGGCGGTCCTGGTGACCGACGCGGACCTCGACCGACAGCCCGCCGTCCGGCACACCCTGCGGCTCGGCGACGACGCCGAGCCGCTGCCCGGGGCCGCCGGAGCGCCGGCTGCCGCCGGGCACCCCGACGCCCTCGCCTACGTCATGTACACCTCGGGGTCCACCGGTGTCCCCAAGGGCGTCGCCGTACCGCACCGCGAGGTGGCCGCCCTCGCCCTGGACCGGCGCTGGCGCGGCGGCGCGCACGAGCGGGTGCTGTTCCGCTCGCCGCACGCCTTCGACGCCTCCACCTACGAGATGTGGGTGCCCCTGCTGACCGGCGGACTGGTCGTCGTGGCCCCGCCCGGCGAGCTCGACGTGGACGAGCTGGCCCGCCTCCTGGCCGACCGGCGCGTCACCGGCACCTTCCTGACCGCCGCCCTGTTCAACGTGCTGGCCGACCGGTGCCTGCCGCAATTGGCGTCGCTGCGCGAGGTCATGACCGGTGGCGAGGCCGCCTCGCCGCCGATGGTCCGCCGGGTGCTGGCCGCCTGCCCGGACACCACGGTGACCAACGCCTACGGGCCCACCGAGACCACCACCTTCGCCGCGACCTTCGCCATGCGCCCCGGCCACGAGGTCGCGGCCGACCAGGTACCGATCGGCCGGCCCCTGGACGGCACCCGCGCCTACGTCCTCGACGACCGCCTCGCCCCCGTGCCGCCCGGGGTGACGGGCGAGCTGTACCTCGCCGGATCGGGCCTCGCCCGCGGCTATCTGGGCCGCCCCGCCCTGACCGCGGAACGCTTCGTCGCCTGCCCGTTCGGCCCGGCGGGGGAGCGGATGTACCGGACCGGCGACCGCGCCCGGTGGAACGCGCACGGCCAGGTGGAGTATCTCGGCCGCACGGACCGCCAGGTCAAGATCCGGGGCTTCCGCATCGAGCCCGGCGAGGTCGAGGCGGCCCTCGCCGACCACCCCCGCGTCGGCCAGGCCGCCGTCACGGTGGTCGACTCCGGTGCCGGCCGCTCGCTGGCCGGTTACGCCGTGCCCGCCGACGGACAACCCGCGCCCGCACCGGGTGAACTCCGCGACCACCTGGCCCGCCGACTCCCGGACTACATGGTCCCCGCCTCCCTCCTCGTCCTCGACCGCTTCCCCGTGACCCCCAACGGCAAGGTCGACCTGCGGGCGCTGCCCGCACCGGAGCCGGTCACGGCCGCCGGTTCCCCCACCGCGCCGGAGACCGCGGGGGAGCGGGCCCTGTGCGCGATCTGGCAGCGCGTGCTCGGCCGTGAACGCGTCGGCACCCGCGAGAACTTCTTCGACCTCGGCGGGCACTCCCTTCTGGCCGCCCAACTGCTGTCGGACATCCGCTCCACGCTCGGCGCGGTGGTGAGCGTCCGGCAGTTCTTCGCCGGCCCCACGATCGCCGAACTGGCCGCCCTCCTCGACGCCGGCACCACCGGCACGGACGACGGGGAACCCCCGGTCGTCCGGCGCGCCCGCCGCCACCGGCCGCTCTGACCGCCCCCGCCGCCACCACCGCCCCACCCGACCTCGAAGGAACACCCGCTGTGAGCCAGTCCCGCATCGAAGACGTCCTGCCGCTCGCCCCCCTCCAAGCCGGCATCCTCTTCCACGCCCAGTACGACGAGAGCGAACTCGACGTCTACGTAGCCCAGTTGGCCCTCCACCTCGACGGCCCGCTCGACGCCGACCGGCTGCGGCAGGCGGCCGACGCGGTCGTGGAACGCCACGCCAACCTCCGCGCCGGGTTCCTGCGCCGCTCCAACGGCGACCCCGCGCAGGTCGTCCAGAAGGGCGTGCGCGCGCCGTGGGAGGACGCCGACCTCACCGGGCTGGACGAGGCCGCGCGCGAGGCCGCGACCGACCGGCTGCTGGACGAGGACCGCAGGCGCCGCTTCGACCTGACCCGCGCCCCCCTGCTGCGCTTCACCCTGATCCGCACCGGCCCCGACCAGCACCGGCTGCTCCTGACGTACCACCACATCCTCATGGACGGCTGGTCCTGGCCGGTCCTCGTCCGCGAGATGCTCGCCCTCTACCACGCGGCACCCGGCACCGACCCGCTGCCCGCCGCCACGCCCTACGCGTCCTTCCTCACCTGGCTCGGCGACCGCGACCGCGAGGCGGCCCGTGAGGAGTGGGGCCGGGCCCTGTCGGGCCTCGCCGGCGGCAGCCGCACCGCGCCGACGGCCACCGGCCCCGGCGGCGGGCTGCCGGACCGGGTGGAGACCGAGCTGACCGAGTCCGCCACCGCCCGCCTCACCGAACTCGCCCGCGGTCACCGGCTCACCCTCAGCATCATGATCCAGGGCGCCTGGGCAGTGCTGCTCGGCCAGCGCATCCGCAGCGACGACGTCGTCTTCGGCGCCATCGTCAGCGGCCGCTCACCGGAACTGCCCGGCGTCGCCGACATCGTGGGCCTGCTCATCAACACCGTCCCCGTCCGGGTGCGCATCGACCGCTCCGAGCCGCTGACCGGCCTCTTCGGCCGCCTCCAGGAGGAGCAGGCCCGGCTCATCGACCACCACCACCTCGACCTCGTCGAGATCCAGCGGCTGGCCGGGGCCGGTGAACTCTTCGACTCCTGCGTCGCCTTCCAGAACTACCCCGTCGACCCGGCGGGCCTGGCCGCGCTCTCCGCCGGCGAACTGCGCGTCACCGGCGTCGACCCCTACGACGCCGCGCACTACCCGCTCACGCTGACCGCCGTCCCCGGGCCGCGCCTGTGCCTCCAGATCGACTACCGCGCGGACGTCTTCGACCGGGACGAGGCGGACGCCATGCTGGCCCGCCTGGTGCGGATCCTCGACGCCGTGGCCGCCGACCCCGGCCTGACCGTGGGCCGGCTGGACACCCTCTCGCCAGCCGAACGGCACCGGGTCCTGGTGGAGTGGAACGACACCGACCGGGACGAGGACTACGCCGAACTCGTCGAGCGGGTCCGGGCCGTCGCCGAGCGCGCCCCGGACGCCGTCGCCGTCACGGACGCCACCGAAGAGATCACCTACGGGCGGCTCGTCGCCCGGGCGGACGCGCTCAGCCACCGACTGCTGGCCGCCGGCGCCGGAGCGGGCTCCCTGGTCGCGGTGCTGTCCGAGCCCACCACCCGGGTCCCCGTCGCCCTGCTCGGCATCCTCGGCGCCGGCGCCGCCTACATCCCCCTGGACCCCGAAGGACCCGTGGGCCGCACCAGTGACCTGCTCGTCGCCGGGGGAGTGGGCTGGCTCCTCGCCGCCCCCGCCCAGCGGGCCCGCGCCGACGAGATCGCCGCCGCCACCGGCGGCTCCGTCCGGGTCCTCACGCTCGACGACACCGAGGAATCCGGGCAGCGCCCGCCCCTCGCCGGGGGCCGCGACGCGCTGGCCTACGTCTGCTTCACCTCCGGCTCGACCGGCAAGCCCAAGGGCGCCATGGTCCACCGCCGCGGCATGAACAACCATCTGCTCGCCAAGATCGAGGACCTGCGGCTGACCGCCACGGACCGCGTGGTGATGAACGCCCCGCTCACCTTCGACATCTCCGTCTGGCAGATGCTTGCCCCGCTGATCGTCGGCGGCCGGGTCCACCTCGTCGGCCGTGACATGGCACGCGACGCCGCCGCGCTCTTCGACGAGGCCACACGCAGGGGCATCACCGTCCTGGAGACCGTCCCCTCCTTCGTCCGCGCCGCCGTGGACCTGTGGGACGGCGGCACGCCCGCGCCCGCGCTGCCCGCGCTGCGCTGGTTCATCGTCAACGGCGAGGTGCTGCCCCCCGAGCTGTGCGAACGCTGGTACGCCCGCTACCCGTCGGCGGCCATCATCAACGCCTACGGCCTCACCGAGTGCTCGGACGACAACACCCACGCCTTCATCACCCACGAGGTCACCGCCCAACTCGACCAGGGACGGCTGCCGGTGGGCAGGCCACTGCGCAACAACCGGCTCTACATCCTCGACCAGGGCCTCGCACCGGTGCCGCCCGGCGTCCCCGGCGAGCTGTTCATCGCCGGCACCGGCGTGGGACCCGGCTACCTCGGCGACCCCCGCCGCACGGCCGAGCGCTACGTCCCGGACCCCTTCGCCACCGAGCCCGGCGCGCGGATGTACCGCACCGGAGACCTGGCGCGGCTGCGCGCCGACGGCCAGCTCGACTTCCTCGGCCGCCAGGACCACCAGGTCAAGATCCGCGGCAACCGCATCGAGCTCGGCGAGGTCGAGACCGCCCTGCGCGCCGTGGACGGCGTCACCGAGGCCGTCGTCGCCGTGGACCGCGACGGCGCCGGCGGACAGCGCCTGATCTCCTACTTCACCGGCACCGCCACGCCCGAGGAGGTGCGGGCCGCGCTCGGCGCCGCACTGCCGAACTACATGGTCCCGTCCCTGTTCCTGCACCTCGCGACGTTCCCCCTCACCACCAACGGCAAGCTCGACCGCAAGGCCCTGCCCGCCCCCCAGGCCGTGCACCGGACCGTGGGCCGGGCCCCGGGCACCGAGCACGAGCGGACCGTCTGCGCGATCTTCGCCGAGGTCCTCGGCCTCCCCGAAGCCGGCCTCGACGACGACTTCTTCGCCCACGGCGGCCACTCCCTGCTCGCCGCCCGCCTCGTCGGCCGGATCCGCACCGCCCTCGGCGCCGAGGTGAGCATCCGGGACCTCTTCGAGACGCCCACCCCGGCCGGCGTCGTGGCCCGGCTCGCCACGGCCACCCCCGCGCCCGCCCGACCGGCCCTGCGCCCGCGCGCCCGGCAGACCGCGACCGGCTGACCCGCCGCCGCACCCCGCCCCCTCGAGAGGAGACCCCCCCCATGACCCGGACGGACACCCCCGTCCCGCTGCGCATCGCGCGCCAGGCGGCCCGGACCCCCGACGCGACCGCCGTCAGCGGCCCCGGCCAGGAACTGACCTACCGTCAACTGGACCGGCGCGCCCGCGCCCTGGCCCGCGACCTGCGCGCCGCCGGAGCCGGCCCCGAGGACACCGTCGTCCTCGGCGTACGCCGAGGCGCCCACTGGGCCGTCGGCCTGCTCGGCATCTGGTACACCGGCGCCGCCCTGCTGCCCGTCGACCTCGACGCCCCCGACGAGCGGCTGCGCACCCTCGTCACCGCGGCCCGTGCCCGGCACGCCGTCGTCCCCTCCCGCGCCGACGCCGCCGAGCTGCGCACCCGGTGCGGGACCGAGCTGTTCTGGGCCGCCACCGACGAAGCGGCCGCCGCCGCGGGCGCCGAAGGCGGCCCCGTCGCGGACATCGCGCCGGGCTCGCTCGCGTACGTGCTCTTCACCTCCGGCTCGACCGGCGCGCCCAAGCCCGTCGCCGTCACCCACGCCGCCCTCACCCACCAGGCCACGGCACTCGCCGGACGGTACGCCCTGACGGCCGACGACCGGGTGCTGCAGTTCGCGGCCCCCGCCTTCGACGTGTCGCTGGAGGAGGCCGTACCCACCTGGTGCACCGGCGGCGCCGCGGTGTTCGTCGAGGACAACGTCCTCTCGCCCGCCGAACTGGAGCCGTTCCTCGCCGACCACCACGTCACCCTGGTCAATCTGCCCACCCCCTACTGGGCGCAGTGGGCCCGGGACGTCGAGCGGCGCCCCCGGGCCCTGCCCCGGGCGCTGCGCCAGGTGGTGATCGGCAGCGACGCCGGCCGGATCGCCGACCTGGTCCGCTGGTTCGCCGCCGGCGGCCCGCCGGTCATCAGCTCCTACGGCCTCACCGAGACGACGATCACCGCCACCACCTACGAGCCGCGACCCCAGGCACTCGCCGGGCGCCCCGGCGACGAGGTGATCCCCCTCGGTGTACCGCTGCCGGGCGCCCGCGCCTACGTCCTGGACGGCGAACTGCGCGAAGCCGCCCCGGACGAGGCCGGCGAGCTGTACATCGGGGGCGGCTGCCTGGCCCGCGGCTACCACGGCCGGCCGGGCCCGACGGCCGAGCGGTTCGTCGCCGACCCCTTCACCACCGAGCGGGGCGCGCGCATGTACCGGACCGGGGACCGCGTCCGGCGCGGCGCCGACGGGACGCTCGCGTTCCTCGGCCGCTCCGACGACCAGGTCAAGATCCGGGGGCACCGGGTGGAGCTCAAGGAGGTCGAGGCGGCCGTCGCCGCGCACCCGGCGGTCGAGGAGGTGGTGGCCCGCGCCCTGCGCGACCGGGACGAACCTCAGCTGGCCGCCTACGTCGTGGCCGCCCCCGGCACCACCGTGGAGCCCGACGACATCCGCCGATTTCTCGGTGACAGGGTGCCCGGCTACCTCGTACCGTCCCATGTCGTCGTGCTGGCCGAGCTGCCGCGCACCCCCGGCGGCAAGCTCGACCCCCGCGCCCTGCCGGACCCCGCGAGGACAGCGGACCGGCCGCTCGCCGCCGCCTCGTCCCGCTAGACCGACGATCCCCACGTAAGGAAACCCCAGGTGTCCGTCTCCACCGCGGAACGCGCCGCGCCCGACCGCCGGCGCCGCCGCGACTTCCGGCTGTTCATGTCCTCCCACATCTGCAACGAACTGGGCAGCAGCATCACCTACGTCGCACTCCCGCTGATGGCCGTGCTCACCCTGCACGCCTCGCCCTGGGAGGTCGGCCTGCTGGCCGCCGCGGAACAGGCGGCCGCGCTGGTGCTCGGACTGCCCGCCGGGGCGTGGGTCGACCGGATGCGCCGCCGCAACGTCATGATCGCCGCGGACGCGGTGCGCGTCGTGCTGTTCACCGCCGTCCCCCTCGCGTACCTGCTGGACCTGCACTCCATGGCCCTGCTCTACACCGTGGCGCTGCTGCTGGGCTGCGCCCGGCTCTTCGGCGACGTCGCGGACCAGAGCTATCTGCCCACGCTGGTCGGGGACTCCGAGCTGATCGAGGGGAACTCCAAGCTGGAGACGGTCCGTTCCGCCGCCGAGCTCGGCGGCCCCGGCATCGCCGGATTCCTGGTCCAGGCCTTCGGCGCGGCCGGGACGATAGCCGGCCAGGCCGTCACCTCGCTGGCCTCCGTGATTCTCCTCGGGCGCATCGACGCCCGCGAGGAGCCGCCCGCCGCGGACCGCGAGGGCGGGTTGCTCACGGACATCCGCGAGGGCCTGTCCTACGTCCTGGGCCACCGCATCCTGCGGCTCATCGCCCTCAACACCGCGGCGACCAACCTCTTCCTCAGCGCGACCATCACCCTTGAGGTCCTCTTCCTCAGCCGGACGGTCGGGCTGCCGGCGGCGGCGGTCGGCTGGGTGCTTGCCGTATCCACGATCGGTGCGATGCTCGGCGCGCTCGTCGTCGGCCGGCTCTCCAAGGCCATCGGCGCGGCCCGGCTCACCTGGCTGTCCCTGCTGGTCACCGCGCCGTTCGGACTGCTGCTGCCGCTCGCGGAGAAGGACTGGCGGATCGGCCTGTTCGTCCTCGGCGCGGTCATCCAGTCGGCGGGCATCACCCTCTACAACATCTGCCAGGTGACGTACCGCCAGACGGAGTGCCCGCCGCACCTGCTCGGCCGGATGACGGCCACGATGCGCTTCCTGGTCTGGGGCGTCCTCCCGCTGAGCGGCCTGCTGGCCGGCGCCCTCGGCGAACTCATCGGCGTCCGGGAGACGCTGTGGATCTTCGCGGCCGGACTGGTGCTCGCCCCGCTGGTGCTGCTGTGCTCACCGCTGCGCACGATGCGTGATTTCAAGACGACTCCGCTCTCCTCGGAGCCCGTGAAAGCGGCATGAGGGAGCGTGATCGAGCTGATCCACGTCACGAGCGTGCCCGGCTTCGAGGTGGCCGCCCAGTCCGTCGGCGTCATCGGTGACGACGGCGGGAGGGCGGCACGTGGCACCGCTCCACGGCGGGATCCCATGAGTACGCCCTGGCCAAGGACGGTTACGTGGTCCGGCTCAGCGCGGCCCGCGACGCTGTGAGCCGCGACGTCCTGCGCGGCGCCGCCGAGGCCGCCCACCTGGCGAACGACCAGGAACTGGACGCGGTGCTCCCGCCGCTGCGCGAGCGGGGCGGCGTGCGGCCGGACGAGCGGGGCGACATGTGGCCGGGCCGTGAGGTGCCCGACAACCGCCCGCCCGCCGGCTCGGGCGGCTGAGGCCGGCCCGCCACGGCAGTGGCCCGAACCCTTCGGAGACCGACGGGCTCGGGCCACTGCCGTACGTACGCCCCGGGAAGCCGCGCTACCGCTGCGGCGTGAACCTCACGGGCAGGCCGATCAGTCCGCGCAGCGCCATGCTGGGCCGCCAGGCGAGGTGGGCGGGGTCGATGTCGAAGGCGAGGTCCGGGCAGCGCTCCAGCAGCGCCTTGAGGGCGATGGCCGCCTCCATCCGGGCGAGCGGGGCGCCGATGCAGTGGTGGACGCCGTGGCCGAAGGCGAGGTGCCCGCGGGCCTCGCGGCGGATGTCGAAGCGGTCGGGCTCGGGGAAGTGCCGGGGGTCACGGGCCGCCGCGGCGAGCACGACGATCACCGGTTCCCTGGCGGGGATGGTGGTGCCGCCGATCTCCACCGGCTCGGCGGTGTAGCGGAAGGCGCACCGCTCCACCGGGCAGTCGTAGCGGAGCATCTCCTCGATCGCGCCGTCGAGCAGGGACCAGTCGGCGCGCAGCGCCGCCAGCTGGTCGGGGTGGCGCAGCAGCTCGTGGACGCCGCTGGAGATGAGGTTGACGGTGGTCTCGTGGCCGGCGACGAGCAGGACGAAGGCCATGCCCAGCAGTTCGTCGGGTGAGAGCCGGTCGCCGTCGTCGTCCGTGGCGGTGGTCAGGGCGCTGAGGAGATCGTCGCCGGGCGCATGCCGCTTGGCCTCGATGAGCGAGACGAAGTAGGCGGTCATCGCCTGGGCGGCGGCGCCGGCGGCTTCCGGGCTGCTGGGCAGCACGACCTCGTTGGACCACTCGCGGAAGGCGGGGCGGTCACCGACGGGCACGCCGAGCAGTTCGCAGATGACCGTCAGGGGCAGCGGCAGCGCGAAGGATTCCACGAGGTCGGCGCGGCCGAGCGGCAGCATCGCGTCCAGGAGCTCGTCGGTCCACCGCG
The DNA here is from genome assembly GCF_055576875.1 of Streptomyces sp. NPDC033229. Lineage (NCBI taxonomy): Bacteria > Bacillati > Actinomycetota > Actinomycetes > Kitasatosporales > Streptomycetaceae > Streptomyces > Streptomyces sp. NPDC033229. The sequence continues at coordinate 83,838 of NZ_JBVIQR010000006.1, forward strand.
CGATGCGGGGGCGCAGCGCCTCGATGCGGCGCGGGGTGAACTCCTTGGCGACGAACTTGCGCAGGCGCGTGTGGTGCGGCGGGTCGACCTGGAGCATGTTCAGGCCGATCGCGTAGCCGCCGTCGTCCTCCCAGTCCGGCGAGTAGCGGATGTCGTTGCGCAGCCGGGGGTCCGTCAGGGCGGCCCGGGCCTCGTCGTTGCCGACGATCAGCCATGACTCGCGCCCGTCGGGGGTGCGCACCCGATGGACGGGGCCCCGCTCCCGCAGGCTCGCGTAGAGCGGATACGGGTCCTTGGCGAAGTCCGTGCCGACGGGCGTGAGGTCCTCGAGAGTTGGCGTGGACACAAGCGTTCCCTTCGTCGTCCGGGAGCATGACCGGAGCTCAAATGGGGATTACCCCCCACTTGATGGGCCGACCCTAGCATCAAATGGGGGGTTGTCCACACTTCGAGGGGTGCGGGGAGGAGTCGTCGTCATCGCGCGCGAACGCGCGGGGCCCTGATCGCTCATCACTCGTCGATCCGACGGGTTCGCACGCAATGCGGAGGCTGTTATTCAGTCACCGGGCGGCATGGCCCACGGAACCGGCGGACGCGCGCCGGGCCGCTCTGTCGACGCCCTGCGGGGGTCGGCCGCGACCGCCGGTAACTCCCTTGATATCCAGTCGATTTCACGCTCGGCCCGACGCTGATTTCCGCTGCATGAGGGCTGTTGACAGGGGTTCGGGCGGGGTGAAATCGGCCTCCGGTTCCTTGAGTCGACGCGAAGTGAACAAGTTCACAGAAGGCTGTTTGGGCTCTGGTTTTGAGTGGTTGATGATGCAGGATCTTTGCTCGAACACAAGAACCCGTCACAGAGGCGGGCGACCCGGGCGGACGCCGAGTCCTGCCGCCGTCCGGGTGCAGATTCAGATCAAGGATCGGCAGGAGCGGGAGACCCAAGCACGACGAACCACGATGGCAGTGGTTCTTGGGGTGAAGCCACGTATGTGGCCGGGCAACTTTGTCAGCCCGAACCCGACAGGTCACCTTTCGTAGGCGGATGACGAAGGGCTTTGGCATGTCTGCGTTCCCTGGCATACCCGCACTCCTTTCCCGGGCCGGAACCGCATCGGTTCTGACCGCAGCCACCGTCACCGCGTCGATGCTGATCCCGTCACTGGCAACCGACGCACAGGCGGCGACTCCGGGAACGAAGGCGCTGCAGATCGCGGCCTCCAAGAAGGGGTCGCCGTATCAGTACGGCGCCACCGGTCCGAACCGTTTCGACTGCTCGGGCCTGACGCTGTACGCCTTCAAGAAGGCGGGTAAGGCACTGCCGCGCACCGCGGCTTCGCAGTACAACAAGACCAGGCATCTTTCGTCCGGCTCACGTCAGCCGGGCGACCTGGTGTTCTTCCACTCGGGCAGCAACGTCTACCACGTGGGGATCTACGCCGGGAAGAATCAGATCTGGCACTCTCCGAAGCCGGGCAAGTCCGTGCGGCTGGAGAAGATCTGGACGAACAGTGTCTGGTACGGCCGCGTCAAGTAGCCCTTGAGGCTGTGCAAAAGCCCGCCCGGACGCTCTTGTGGGGGCATGTCCGGGCGGGCTGACGGCCGCGGAGGCACCGCTGCGCGCAGCACGCTACCAGCCCGAATCCGAAACGCCCGGGCGCCCGTCACCCCATTGGCCGCTCCCGAAGGCGCGCCCCGCGTGCGCGCGTAATTGCCCGCCCTGTCTCCCGGTGGGCCGGGGTCGTTTGACGGTTGCCTTTCGATGTCGCCGCCCATGATCCGGCTGGCTCAAATGAGTGAATGTCCGGAACTTCTTAAATCGACCGGAGTTACTCAGGTCGCTTCCTTGTGAGGGGCGCTAATCGATCGAAAGGCATGGACGTGCTCAAGAAGGTACTCGCCACGACCGCGATGACGGTTTCCGCGGTCGGCGCCATCACCGCTCCCGCGATGGCGATCGGCAACGACAACAACGACGTCGCCAATGGCAACGCTGCGAAGACCGGTTACGGCAACACCAAGACCGGCGGCGAGCAAAGCCCGCAGATGAGCCTGATCCAGGGCACGCTCAACAAGCCGTGCCTCGGCATCGGCAAGATCGGCCTCCAGTCCCTCATCGCGCTGATCAACATCGGTGTCCAGGACATCCCGATCCTCACGTCGCAGCAGCAGCAGCAGTGCACCGACAACTCCACGATCAGCGACGGGGACGACCAGCTGTCGCACATCCTGGACGAGATTCCGATCCTGTCGGGCAACGGTTCCGGGAACAGCGTGCACGACGGGCACTGACGGCCAGGAGCCTTTGGTGTTCATCCCCCTGCTCCGGGTACGCGGGATCCGGAGCAGGGGGATTCTCGTATGCCGACGCAATTGATCACCTTGTCCAACGGGCGGATTATCACGGGGGCTCGGGGTCCGCAGCGAGGAATGGGCCCGGAAGAGGATCACCCCGGATTCACCTCTTGTTGATGTACTGTCAACTCTGCGCTTTTATGGTCCGGGAGACCAGGCCTCGCCGCCGGTCGGTGATGAGGCACCCCCCAACTCCCCTGGAGTGACCGTGGAACGTCGCACCTTCCTGCGTGCGGCCGTCGTCGGCACCTCGGCCGCCGCGCTCGGCGGCTCACTGTGGAGCGCCGCCTACGCGAGCCCGGCCCAGCCGGGCGCCGGCCCCTACGGACCGCTCGGCGCCGCCGACGGCAACGGACTCCGGCTGCCGAAGGGCTTCACGGCCCGGGTCGTCGCCCGGTCCGGACGACAGGTCTCCGGCACCTCCTACACCTGGCACAACGCCCCGGACGGCGGCGCCTGTTACGCCGACGGCGCCGGCTGGATCTACGTCTCCAACTCGGAGATCAACCCCTCCGGAGGAGCGAGCGCGCTGCGCTTCGATGCCGCCGGGACCGTCGTCGCGGCGTACCGCGTGCTCTCCGGCACCCGCCAGAACTGCGCGGGCGGCAGGATACCGTGGAACACCTGGCTGTCCTGCGAGGAGGTCGACCGCGGTTACGTCTACGAGACCGACCCGTGGGGCAAGAAGGCGGCGGTGCGACGGGACGCGATGGGCCGCTTCAAGCACGAAGCGGCCGCCGCCGACCCCGTCCGCAAGGCGGTCTACCTGACCGAGGACGTCCCCGACGGTTGCTTCTACCGTTTCACGCCCACCACCTGGGGAGACCTCTCGGCCGGGAAGCTCGAGGTGCTCAGAATGGGCTCGGGGACCTCGGGACCCGTCACCTGGGGGGCCGTCCCCGACCCGTCGGGCGCCCGCACGGCCACCCGCGATCAGGTCTCCGGGGCCAAGCGCTTCAACGGCGGCGAAGGCTGCTACTACGCCGACGACACCTGCTGGTTCACCACCAAGGGCGACAACCGCGTCTGGCAGTACAACGCGGCGGCCGGAACCATCGAACTCGCCTACGACGACTCGCTGGTGAGCGGCAGCGCACCGCTCACCGGCGTGGACAACGTCACCGGCACGCCCTCCGGCGACCTCTTCGTCGCCGAGGACGGCGGCACCATGGACATCTGCCTCATCACCCCGGACGACGTCGTCACCCCCTTCCTGCGGATCGACGGCCAGCCCGGCTCCGAGATCACCGGGCCGGCCTTCTCGCCGGACGGCAGGCGGCTGTACTTCTCCAGCCAGCGCGGAACCACGGGAAGCTCCTCGGGCGGCATCACCTACGAGGTGACGGGCCCCTTCCGCGCCTAAAGGCTGGTGCAGAACGGACAAGCGTGGTGACTCACCCGATCCGGGGGGTGCGTCGCGGCTGGGAACGATCACTGCGCGGGGTGGGCGAGGAACCCCCGCGGTGCAGTGGGGCGGGGTTTGCGGAGCGGTGGGAAAGACACGGACCCCCGGGCCACGCGGGCCGGCTCAGGGGGTCAGCCCGTGCTCGCGGCACGCCTGGTTCCACCGCTCGGCGGCTTCCTTCGTCCGCAGTCTGCTGCGGCGCGCCTCCGCCGCGTGCAGCCGGTGGTACGCCGGGAACATCTGCCGTACGCGCAGGGACAGTTGGAGGTCGGCGGGGATGATCCTGCGCAGCACGTAGAAGGGGGCGGGCGCGGTGAAGTAGCGGGGCTCGGGGTGCCGGGGATCGTCGGGCTCGGCGGGGTCCTCGTGGAAGAGCGCCGCCGTGCACCCCCGCGCGTACACCGCGGGCAGCACCGCGCGGTGCGCGGCGGCCACCACCGGCAGCAGCGGGGCGGGCGGCCCGGGGAAGGCCACGACCAGCCCCGGGTGTTCGGTCGATTCCCGCTGGGAGGCCCGGTCGAACCACGCCAGGTAGCCGACGAGCGCCCGGGCCACCGCGCGCGGTGCCGTGTGCCCGGCCACCCGCAGCTCCGCGTAGTGCATGACGCCGGCCCGCAACGCGCCGCGGACGAACGGGCAGATGGCGTTCGAAGGGCCCGCGCGCCCGATGGAGTCGCCGATGTAGTCGCGCAGATAGGGGCGGAAGACCGCGCCGAGCTCGGTACCACCGTCACCGCCGTCGTCACCGTCGACGTCGTGGAAGACGACGGGAGTGGGCCGTATCAGCTCGCCGCGCCGCACCGCGCCGGGGTCCGGCGCGAAGGACTCCTCGGCGGGTGGCTCGGGGTCCGGCTCAGGGGACACGGGCACCATCCTCCTCGGCCTCCTCGGAGGCTCCCCCCACCACGGGGGAATCGACCGCCACGCTCGTGGGCGGCGTACGCAGGGACCGGACACAGAACCAGGCGGCCGACGCGCCGAACAGTGTCGTACCGGCGGCCGCGGTGGTCCACACCCCTGGGACGTCCGCGAGGCCGATGCCGAGCCCGCCCATCACATACAGGCCGAGGCCGGTGGCGAGGGAGTTGAACAACCCGCCCGCGGACAGCATGGTGGCGCGCGACCGGGCGGGCACCCGCTCGTTGAGAGCGGCCTTGAGGCCGGGCATGCACAGACCGCCCGCCATCACGAAGCCGATGTACAGCGGGACGCCGACCCAGCCGGAGGTCGCGAGGGCCGAGCCGGCGAGGAAGAGCCCGGCGGCCACGGCGGCCAGCACGATGATCCGGGCCCGCGCGCCCGGGTCGTGACGCACCTTCCGGGCGACGACCTCCAGCAGCGGGATCTGCAACAGGTCGCCGGTGCACCGGGCCGCGGCCAGGGCGATCAGGGAGCCACCGGTGAGGATGTCGAAGTGGACGGTCCACTGCACGCCCGGCAGCCCCCGGAAGAGGCACAGCGCGGCCGCGCACACCAACAGGCCGGTCAGGACGCGGTCGGTGCCCAGCGCCCGGCGGCAGGCCCGCAGGGCCTCCAGCGAGGCGGCGGCCAGCTCGCGGCGCACACCCGCCCGGTCCGCCCCGGCTCCGGCCCCCTCCGCCACCGGTGTCCGCCCGCGCAGCAGCACGGTCGTGCACACGGCCCCGGCCAGACAGGCGGCCCCGGCCAAAAACTGCGGTACGGCCAGCCCCAGGAACTGCCCGGCCGCGGCTCCGGCGACGGTGCCGGTCACGATGCCGGCGTTCTCGGCCATCCGGCCCCGGGCGAACAGCGCGTCGAGGCTCGCCGACGGATCCTGGTGCCGCAGCCGGTCGACGGCCCAGGCGTCCAGGCTGCCCGAGGCGAACGGCGTGCCCACGGCCGCGATCAGCGTTCCTGCCACCGCCACCGCCGGGTCGGCGGAGAAGAACAGCATGCCGTAGCCGACCGCCCGCACGGCGAAACCCACCACGACGGAGGCACGGCGCCCGATGGCGTCCGCGAAGACCCCCGTCGGCACCTCCAGCAGCGCCTCCAGCAGCCACACCGATGCGATGAGCCAGATGATGGTGCTGCTGCTCAGACCGCGCTCGCCGAGCAGCAGCACCGACGTGACCGTCAGGCACATGTCGCCGAAGAAGTCGAGGCCGGTCAGCAGCAGATACAGCCGCACCGTCGCGCGCCGCGCGGTGCCGTCCGGCGTCGTCGGGCCGCCCTTCACCGCTCGTCGTCCCCGCGGCGCAGCACGGGGACGACGCCCATGTCATAGCGGTACGGCCGCCCCGCCTCCTCGAAGGCGTGCCGGATCCGGTTCCGTACCTGCATGGGAATGCCCCCTGGGTGTCTGCGGGAGAACGCCGACTCGTGTTGGAACAACAGGAAGAACCCCTCCGCCTCGAACGCGTAACGGGTGTGGTCCGGCCCGAAACACGGGCCGAAGGCAACAGTGAACAGCCGGTGACCGTCGAAGGGGAACCACCAGGCGGGGTCCTCCAGTTCGGCCATGGTGACGTGGGAAGGGCTCGTCGAACGGCCGGCGAACCACGTCAGTACCGTCAGCGACGACGCCCGCAGCGTCGCCACGTCCGTCCCGAGCCGCGCCGGGAGGTCCAGGACGAACCCGTCGGCGTCGCCCGCGGCCGCCTGCCGCAGGGCCTGCCGGAAGCGCGGCAGGGCCCGTTCGAGGTGGTCCTCGACGGGCGCCCCGTCACGGGCGGGTTCGGAGACCGGCCAGGTGGAGGCACGGGCGTACGGGCAGTGGGTGCGGTCGATGACCGGCCGGAACCGGGACGGCCCGGCGCTCCCGCTCACCGCGCCGGGCCGTTCGACGACCGCCCGGCGCTCCCGCTCACCGCGCCGGGCCGTTCGACGACCGCCCGGCGGGCCCCGCCGTCAGCTGCTCGCGCAACTCGCGCCAGCTGTCCGCCTCGTCCCACCAGCGCTCGCCCCATCGCTCGGTGAACCCGGCCACCGTACGGTCGGCGAGGGCATGCCCCTCGAAGACCGCGCCCCAGTACCCGGCCCGCTCCGTCTCCTCCCGCACGTGCCGTGGATCGATCAAGTCGCCCGAGGCCCGTGCCACTTCCTCCTCCAGCAGCTCGGGGCGGGCGGCGCAGCGCAGGATGAGAGCGGCCAGCGCCCGGGTGTAGCGGTCCTCGTGGCGGCAGTGGACCGCTACCCGCTCCGCGGTGTCCGTCGGGATGCCGAGCGAGGCCAGCCAGGCGGCCGACAGACCGAGGGTCTCCACGACGAGGGCGCCCCACTCCGCGATCACGGGCGGGCGGCGCCAGCGCTCGGCCAGCGGCAGGCCGGGGGAGCGCCAGGCCAGTTCCATGGCATGCCCCAGTTCGTGGTGGACGTACTGGGCGCACAGGGGGGCGGGGCGGTCGGGCAGCGCCACCGCGGACCGGTCGGGGATCCGGACGGGGAAGGTGACCGAGGGCCGGTCCCGGGTCCACACGAGCGACAGCCGGTGGCCCTCGGCCAGGGCGGCCAGGCCCCGCAGCCGGGGCACGGCGGCCCGCACCAGCGCGCGCGGGCAGAGCTCGACACCGGCGAGATCACCGCGGAGGAAGGCCCTGCGGTCCGCGCGGAAGGCCGCCTCCGTGACGCCCATGGACCGCGCCCACTCCCGTACCACGCCGGACAGTTCTTCCGGGGCGTGCGGGCCGTTCGTGACATGCGGGGCGTGCGTGGTGCCTGGCGGCTCGGCGGGCGCCGGGCTGCCCGCGACGGAGCGCAGCAGCGCCGCGAGCCGTCTGCCGTTCTCGTCCAGGCCGGGCAGGCCGAGGTCGGCGGCGCGCAGCAGCTCGATCGCCCGCTCCACCACCGCCTCGTCATCCGCCCGCACCGGGGCCTGCGTCACCCGGTGCCCCCGTCCCGCACCAGTGCCCCCACCTCGACCAGCCGGCGCAGCAACTCCTCGCCCGGTTCCCCGGCCGGCACGCGCGCGTGCTCACGCGGGGCTTCGGTGAGCCAGGCGAGAGCCGCCGCCTCCTCGTCGTGCAGGACCAGCGGGCGCCCCGCGCCGGGGCCGGTGCCCGGGACCAGGATCGCGGTGCGGCGCTCCACCGGGCGCACCGTGTCGAGGACCAGGTCCCACGGCATCCGCTGCTTCTTCAGGGCCGTCCGACGGGCGAAGTCGGCGGTGTCGTAGGGGGTGATCCGCAGTCGGGTGCCGGGGGCGGGCGACAGCCCGGCCCGGCGGGCCGCGGGCGAGGGCACCGGTGGGCGGTAGGCCAGATCGATGTCGGCCGACGCCAGCTCCCACTGCCAGCCGGGACGGCCCTCGGGCCACCCCTTCTCCAGATACTCCGCGAAGGCGCGGGCCGTGCTCGGGCCCGGCGGGAAGTCCTCGCCCGGCTCCCGCTCCCGCGCCCGCCAGGCGTCACTCGCCACGAACCGCCCGATGCCCGGGGTGCCCTCGCCGGCGAGATAGAGGAAGCCGGCGGTGGGCAGCCGCGCGGTCACCGCGGCGGCCACGGCCGCCAGCCGCCGGGCCCGCTCCAGCCGGAAGCCCGCCGCGTTGCGCACCTCGGGCGGCACGGCGGTGGTGTCCTCGGTGTCGTACAGGGCCGCCCACACGCCGCGCACGGCCCGCTCGTACGCGCTCTCGCCCCCGGTGCGCGGGGGAACGACTCCCGTCATCGGCCCTCCCCGCGCCAGATCCGCACCTCGGCGGCCATCCGGCCGACCTTGGCCACCAGGTCCTCCCCGCGGATGCCCTCCGACTCGGCCACCATGGCGCGCAGCGCCGTCGCGGCCGGCAGGTGACGCCGCGCCAGCAGCCACAGCTCCTCACGGATCGGCGCGGCGTGCTGGTCGTCGGCGGTCACCCCGTCATCGGCGGCCAGCACCGTCACCCCCGACAGATGCCCTTCGACGACCCGGTCCCACGCGAAGTCGTCCGGCATCAGCGCGTCGGTGGCGATGCCGCTGACCTCGGAGGCGATCAGATGGTGGCCGACGTCGTAGACCATGAAGGCGTCGGCCCGCCGGGCGATCTCCGACTGGAGCGCGAACGGATTGGCGTCGCCCACGACGTAGGCGTAGGCGGAGTTCTCGACCGCGACCCGCACGCCCAGCAGCTCCTGCATCCGCTCGACGCGGGGGACCACGTAGTCGACGGAGTCCTTGATCCACGGCATCGGGACCAGCGCCTCGACCAAGGACTCACCGTCCTTGGTCCACATCGCCAGATCGGTGGTCACCCAGGAGACGCCCAGCCTGCGCACCGCGTCCCCGAGCTGCTTGACCAGCTCGTCGTCGACGGGATCGAGGCCGCACAGATCGAGGTCGAGGGTGTGCAACAGCGGTACGAGGCCGTGCTGTTCGCAGAACCGCACGGCCTCGTCGACCGTGGCGGCGTCCCGTGCGTAGGGCCCCACCATGAACGCCCGGTCGTCGCCCGCCAGCCGCTCGGCGAACGGCGCCAGCCGCTCGTGCTCGGAGGTCATGTCCCAGCTGAAGCCCACCAGGGGCGGCGCCCCGGGCGGGGCGGCCTCGCTCAACGTACGCATGAAACCACCAGTCCTCGTCCCAGGGCGGCCGTCACGGCCCTGCCGTCCGTGTCGAGCGGCCCCGCCTCCTCGTCCCACAGCGGGCGCAGCGCCTCGCAGGTGGCGTCCCGCAGATGCGTACGGCGCAGCCCGGTGGGCGTGCGCAGGGTGAGGGTCGCGAACGGGCGGGCCCGCGGGCGGGTGTGGCGCACCGCGTCCGGCCAGGGGTAGGAGGCGCAGGCCTCGCGCAGCCGGACCGCGTACTCGGGCACGTCGAAGACGCAAGCGGCGACCCACGCGCCCTCCGGCAGCCGGACCCCCGCCCGCAGCGCCGCCGCCGTGGGCCCGGTCGCGGCACCCCACAGCACGTCGCACTCGTACCGCGCGATCTGCCGCGCCCACGGGTCGGCCGTCGGCAGCCACGCCTCCTCCAGGAAGGCCGCGAACGTGGTGACCGTGGAGGCGGCCTCGGGGAAGAGGGATCCCTCCTGCGCCCGCCGCCCGTGCCAGTGCTCGCTGCCCAGGTAGGCGTCCATGGCGTCCGGGACCAGACCGCAGTAGACGCGGGTGGTGGCGGGCAGGGCGCCCGTACACCGCTCCAGCACCATGGCCTTGCGGGTCGAGCGGTCCACGGCCATGCCGGGGTCGGGCGGCCCGTCCACGGGCGCGGGCCCGTAGAAACCGCGCCACAGCTCGGTCACTTGCGTCACATACGGGTGGGGGGCCGGCGTCGGGCCCGCGGTTCCGGTCGTCACCACGACACCGCCTCCAGACAGTCGTCCATCCGCTCCAGCTTGACCACCAGGTCGTCGATGCCCATGCCCTCCGACTCCCCGATCAGGGCCTGGAGTTGAGTCATCCTCGGCATCAGCAGCTCCGCGGTGCGCCACACCGGGTCGTCGACGGGCCATCGGTGCTGGTCCTGTACGAGCTGGTAGGCGTGGAAGTCCCGGCAGGTGATGCCGGAGATGTGGGCCTCCACCACCCGCTCCCAGGGGAAGTCGGCGTCCTCGGGGCGCTCGATGGGCTCCCCGCGCTGCTGCCGCAGGATGTACAGGTGCCCGATGTCCATGCACAGGCCGCAGTCGGCCCGCTCGGCGATGCCGGCCATCAGGGTCAGGATGTCCAGATCCCCGGCCAGTACCGGGTAGGGCGGGTTCTCGCCGACGATCGGCAACTGGGCGATGTCCTGGATGCGCTTCGTCCGGTCCGCCACCCAGTCGACGGCCTCCCGGGTGAGCGGCACGGGGAGCATGTTCTCGATCAGTTTCTCCCCGCGCAGCACCCACATCGCGAAGTCGGTGGTGATCCACGGGGAGCCCAGCGCCCGCGCGTAGTCGGCGATCTGGCGGACCATGCCGGGGTCCACCGGGTCGATGCCGGCCAGGTCGAGGTCCAGGGCGTGCAGATAGATGGACAGGCCGTTGGCCTTGGCGAACGTTCCCAGCTCGTCGACCAGGTCGTCCTGTCCGCACAGGGCCGCCGCGCTGAAGGCCGTCACCGGCGGCCGGGTGCGGCGCACCGCCTCCGCCGCCAGGTCCCGCTCGGTCATGGAGTCCGTACTCAGCCCCAGCACCGGCCGGCCGGTACGGGCGGGCAGGGGTGGGGTCACACCGGCGACAAGGGTTTCAGGAGCCATCGGCGGCTACTCCGTTCACGGTGGCGACAGGGGGTGCGGTGCGCAGCAACGCCCGGGTGCGGTCCGTGACCTCGGACCCACCCCTCTCACGGGAGGCAAGGGCGTCGATACGGGCCGCCGCGCGCAGCAGCAGACCGTCGAGTCCGGGCGAACCGGTGCCCGGCCGGGGCAGCAGCGCGGCGAATTCCTCGGGGGTGCCGGGGGTGCCGGAGGCGTCGGGCGTATGGCCGCCACCTCGGCGTTCGCAGTCGTCGAGGACATGGTCGAAGAAGAGGTTGGGGGCGTGCCGCGCGGCCACGACGTCGAGCTGCAGGGCCAGTTCGTCCGGCGTCACCGGATGCTGTTCGCGTCGGCGCGCCCGGAACTGGAGCAGCGCCTCGGCCTCGGCGAGTACGAGATCGACGGCGGGCTGGTAGGCGGCGCGGAACCACACCAGGGCCGCGTGCGCCCGGGCCGTGGCCGCGTCCTCGATCAGCGTGTCGATGGGCGGCAGTTCGGACATCCCGAAGGCCGTGCCCCGGCGCTCCTCGTAGTAGTCCCGGATGGGGGTGCCCGCGTACAGCACGAGGTGGGTGTACAGATGTTCGTGCGGTACGTAGTCGTAGAAGCCGCCCGCGCGCAGGAACGCCTGATTGGCGCGCAGGTCCTCGACCGTGGTCTCCGGGTCGATCATGATGAAGTCCAGGGACACGCCCAGCCCGTGCCGCTCCAGAAGCCTGACCGCGCCCAGGTTGTCCGCGGGGTCCACACCCTTGGCAAGCCGTTTGAGCACCTGCGGCGAGGCGCTCTCGATCCCCAGCTCGACGAAGCGCAGCCCGCACTCCTTGAGATCCGGGAGGAAGCTCCGGTGCTTGATCAGCTGATTGACGCGGGTGCCGAAGCTGAAGGTGATCTCGGGGTCGTAGGCGTGCAGGGCCTGGACGATCAGCAGCGCCCGCTTGGGATACACGTAGAAGTTCGCGTCGCTGAAATAGACGTGCTTGTAATCCAGCCCGTCGGCGGCCCGGAAGTGGGCCATCTCCGCGACCACCGACTCGCCGGACCGCATCCGGTACTTGCGCCCGATGGTCAGCACACCGCAGAAGGAACAGTTGTACGGGCAGCTGCGGCTGGAATTGACCGCCAGCGCGGGCAGCAACGTGCCCCGCGCGGAGTCGAAGTAGGTCAGCGGCGGATATCCGGAGTCGGAGACGAACGGGAAGTCGGGAAAGGGCAGTGCGTCGAGGTCGTCGAGGAAGGGCGAGTCGATGTTGACGCGGACCTCCCCGGACGGCAGCCGCACGGTGGTGCCGGGGATGTCCAGCCAGGAGTCGTCGCCGCGGCGGGCCAGATCGAGCATGGGCTTCTCGCCCTCGCGACGGACCACGACGTCGACATCGGGGCAGTCCCGCATGATCTCGGTGTGCACGGCCGTCGCGTGCGGTCCGCCGAGCACGACGCGCGCCGAGGGATTGCGCCGCTTGATCCACGCGGCGTGCTCCAGCGTGGCGTCCAACGACTCGTTGTAGACGGAGAACCCGACCATGGCGAAACGGTCGAGGCCGTGGCGGGCGGAGAGGTCCACGGGCGCCTCGGGGCTGTCCCCGAAGTCGAACCCGGAGGCCTCGAAGCCGTTCCGCCGGAGGTAGGCGCCGATGTAGGCCAGGCCGATCGGCTTGGACTTCCGGCGGTCCGAATACCCCACGGAGGGGTTGACCAGAGCGATTCCCGACGGCTGCGGACCGGTCGCCGTCATCGGTCCCGCCAGCCGAGCACGCCCCGGGCCAGCAGATTCTCCAGGAACCGCCGGGACGGCTCGGGCAAGCCGGCCAACGCGGCCTCGTCCAGGGAGCCGACCGCGCCCCGCCACAGCCGCGAGGCCGAGGCGTTCAGCCGGAGGCACTCGCCTGCCGGGCCACCGCCGGCGACATACACATGTCCGCATTCGTCGAGCACGGGAAGTTCGCTGCGCAGCACCATCGCGCCCCTTCTCATACGGGCGCGGGGGCATGCGGAGCACGCCGCCGCGCCGTGCCCCGAGTGATCAGGACCAGATCCGGCCGAGCATCTTGGTGTAGCTGGCGTCGCCCATGCTGACCACGTCGGCCTCGGGGTTCTCGATCTCCTCGAAGCCGAGCAGCTCTTCCTGGCCGATGCCGTCGTCTACTTTGTTATCGGGGGAGTTGAGTGACTCGTTCATATTTCCTACCTCCAGCGCTCGACGTGTCGGACAACAACGGACCGACCGGCCCCGTGGGGCCGCTGTGCCGGTCCGGGCTTCGAGGTCGCCGCCGCGGTGACCGCGAGCGGCGTGACGTGAAGGAGCAGGGCGGGGGCGGTGGGTACGGGCGATGCAGAGGATCGGATGGGTCTGCCGGACCAGATGGACCGGATGGACCGGACGGATCAGCCGGGTCGGCCGGGTCATGACGAAGACGATGAAGATGACGTCATGGGCCCCCTATCACAGAGCACCCTAGGTCTGTACCTGAAAGCTGGTCAATACACGCGCACAAAGAGGGATTTGGCCCATGATGGACGACATGGCGGCAGAGCGGGACAACGACGAAACGATCCAGCCGTGGGAGCCGGAAACCTCCGGATCTCCCGGTGAGCAGGTGGCGGCCCAGGAGCGCGCCTTCTGGGAGGCGCGCCGACGCTTCGAGGACCTCGGCGGCGAGGACGGTGAGGACGGCGAGGACGGCGAGGGAGAGAGCGAGGGTGCCCGGCGCGAGCGGCGGCGCTTGAGCAAGCAGGCCCGGCGGCTGCACCTGAACGTGCGCAGCCACCGCTACGCCCGCGCGGTGGACGACGGGCCGGTGCCCGGCGATCTGCGGCTGCCACCGCTTCCGGGCCGCGATGACGATTTCGCAGCCGAGTTCGACGCTGATGTCGACGCGGATTCTCAGGACGGTTTCGAGGGCCGGGACGGTTTCGAGGGTGAGCTGGACGACCGGGACCCGGGGGAGGGAGCCGCCCGCTGATGCGTCCTGTCCCCGGGCGTCAGCGGTCGGTGGCGGGCTCCGTCAAGTGGGCCCGGGCGTGACGGACGAAGGCGCGGGCGGCCGGGCCGACCGGGCCCTCGGTCCGCCAGGCCAGCGCGAGAATCCCGCGCAGCGCCGGGCGGAATCCGACCGTGTGCAGTTGGGACGCGTGGGCACGGGCGACGGACTCGGGCACGACGGCCGCGCCCAGACCGCGCGCGGCGAGCTGGGCGAGCACGTTGGGGTCACCGGCTTCGAAGGCGACGTGGGGCCGGAATCCCGCGGCGGCACAGGCGTTCTCCACGGAGGTGCGCAGGCCCGTGCCGCGGGGCAGGCTCATGATCGGCCGGTCGGCGAGGGCACCGAGCGCGAGGGTGGTCCGGGCCGCCAGCGGGTCGTCGTGGCTCACGGCCACGACGAGCGCCTCGTCCACGACGGTCTGGACGCCGACCCCGGGCGGGGGCTCGCCCGCCAGCCCGACGACCGCCAGATCGATCCGCCCGCCCGCCACCGCTTCCAGCAGCCGGTCGGAGGTGTCCGCGGTCAGGCCGATCTCCACGGCCGGGTGGTCGTGATGGAAACCGGCCAGCAGCCCGGGCAGGTCGATGGACGGTCCGAGCGAGGTGACCGTACCGATGGCGACCTGCCCGCGCAGCAGCCCGGTGAGTTCCTCGACGGCCTGCCGGGCGCCACTGACCGCGCCGAGCGCGGCCCGCGCGTACGGCAGGACCGCCTCCCCGGCCTCGGTGGGCCGCACGGTCCGTCCCGACCGGTCCAACAGGTCCTGGCCGAGCTCCCGTTCGAGCTTGCGGATCTGGGCGCTGATGCCGGGCTGGGCGACGTGCAGTGCGGCGGCGGCCTTCGTGAAGCTCGCTTCCTCCACGACCCGCACGAAGTACTCCAGCTGGCGAAGCTCCATAACCGCTGATGCTAGCAATCGGGAAGTCGGGTGCTTCGCCTTATGGGGGCTGGAGGCTGGGGGAGGGGGCCACGGGGCTCGTCAGGCGATCATCGGCTCGTGTCCGTCGTCCGCGACTTCCCCGCAGACGTCGGCCAGTTCGTCCAGGGACAGGCCCAAGGTGCCCGCCAGGGCCGCCACGGTGAAGAAGGCGGGAGTCGGCGCGCGGCCGGTCTCGATCTTGCGCAGGGTCTCGGCGGACAGTCCGGCGGCTGCCGCCACCGCGACCATGCTGCGCTCGCCGCGTGCCCGGCGCAGCAGCGCGCCCAGTCGCTCGCCGCGCTGCCGTTCCCACGGGGTCAGAGGAGTTCTCACCATGACCGTGATACTAATACCGGTATAAGAATTGGTTGTCGGCGGTGTCGGTATGCCCGGCGCCGCCGCACGAGGGTGGGAGCCTGAGCATGGTGGAGATCAAGACAGATGAGGCACTGGAGGCCATGCGCGAGGCGGGGCGCGTCGTGGCCCACGCGCTCGCCGCGGCTCAGGACGCGGCGGCCGTGGGGGTGAGCCTGCGGGAGCTGGACGAGGCCGCCCGCACCGTGCTCGACAAGGCCGGGGCGCGCTCCCCGTTCCTCGGCTACCAGCCGTCCTTCGCGCCTACCCCGTTCCCCGCGGTGATCTGCGCCTCCGTCAACGACGCCGTCGTCCACGGCATCCCCGACGACTACCGGCTGCGCGACGGCGACCTCGTCAGCATTGACTGCGGCGCGGAACTCGACGGCTGGACCGGCGACGCGGCCGTCAGCTTCACCGTCGGCACCCCCGCCCCCGCCGACGTGGCCCTGATCGACGCCACGCGGCGAGCCCTCGAAGCCGGCATAAAGGCAGCTGTCGTCGGCAACCGCATCGGTGACATCTCCCATGCCATCAGCACCGTCGCCCGCGCGGCCCGCTGCGGAATGCCCTCCGACTTCGGCGGCCACGGCATCGGGCGCCGGATGCACGAGGACCCCGCCGTCCCCAATCACGGCCGCCCGCGCCGTGGTTATCCGCTCCGCCACGGCCTCGTCCTGGCCATCGAACCGATGCTCATGGCCGGCGGGCGCAACGACTATCGCACGGCCCCAGACGGCTGGACACTCCGCACGACCGACGGCACGCGGGCCGCGCACATCGAGCACACGGTCGCCATCACCGAGACCGGGCCCCGGATCCTGACCCTGCCGTGACATCGGGGGCCCGGCCGTGAGGCCTTGGGCTTCTCCCGGGCCGGGGGAAGCGCCCGAGTGGGGTGAAAGCACCGGGGGAGTGGCGTGTAAGGTCCGCTCATTCACTGAAAAGCCCTGGTGAGGGGCTTACTCGGAAAGAGGCGGAGGACATGGGCGAGGCAGTGCCGAGAGGCAGCTCCTGGAAGCTGAGCGCGAAGGAGGGCGGCGCCCTGGCGGCGCGCTGGTGGCAGTGGGCCCTCTCGGCGCCGGACGACCACGATCCGGTGAGGGACAAGACCGGGGAGTTCGCCGACTGGCAGCAGCCCGACGACCTCTGGTTCCTCGCCGGTACCTATGGCGGCCGGGTGGAGCGGCGCTGCTCGATACCGGCGGACCGGCCGGTTTTCTTCCCCGTCTTCAATACGCAGCGCCCCGTCCCGTGGCACTCGAGGAAGCCCATGCTGATGGGGGTGGCCGAGGCGACGGCCCACCTCAACGGCTCCGCGCTGCCGCTCGAGGAGTTCACCTCCCGCCCGTTCCGGGCCGCCGATCGCCGCCGGGTCGCCTGGGGCCTGTGGGCGGGCCTCGCGCCCCTGGTCCCGGGCCAGTACGTGCTGGAGATCAACGCGAGCACCACCGGTGGCTTCTGGGTGGACACCACGTACCACCTGACGGTCGAGGACCGCTGAGCGCGCTTCGGCCTGCGCCCGACCGCTGAGCGCGCTTCGGCCTGCGCCCGACCGCTGAGCGCGCTTCGGCCGCGCCGGTCGCGGCCTGTCCCGTGGTGCCGCCAACGGCCTAGCCGATCGGGGCTCGCGCCGCCAGCCTCCGGCTCTTCCGCGGGCGAGCGACTTAGTCTGCGAACACCTCGTCCGCGTCCTGGGCGGGGTTTTCGCGGCACGGCTATCACCTGGAGGAAGAAATGGCGCCGCAGCAGCCTTTCGGCACCGTCGTCAGCTCCATCGGGATCAATCTGCGCAGATATCCCAGCACCGATTCCGCCATCCTCGGAACACTCGCCAAGGACGCCCAGATCGGCCTGCGGAGCAAGGTCCACGCCCAGGACATCGAGGGCAACAGCATCTGGTACCTGCTGAGGGACCAGGCCGCCTGGGTCGCGGCGCGGCACGTCCTGAACACCGGACAGGTCCCGCTCTCCAAGGACGCTGACGGCACGGGCTGAGGGGAAGCGGCCGCGCCGTCGCCGACGGGGCGTGCGTATGTGTGATCCGCAGGATCAGTTGTGGCCGAACTTCCGCGGCTGCTTGTGCGCGACCTGTTCCGGAGTCGGGCGCCCCGTCTCCTGGGCCGACGATGCCTTCTCCTGCTTCCTGGTGTCCGTGGTGGTGCCGTGGTCGTGGCCGCCCGTGCGGGCGCCGCGGTTCTGACGCGTCTGCTTCTTGCCCACGATCGTGCCTCCTGCAGCGGATCTCGGATGATGAGCTGCTACCAGGCTCGCACGAACGTACGAAGCGTGCCATGTCGGACATTCCGGGGTGCGCCCGCGGTCACGGAGCGGGCGCGCAGCGTGATGCCCGCTCCAGCAGCTCCCCCTCGCGCGCGTTACGGGTCAAGGACGCCGCCCTTTCGCACTCAGCCGGTCTGCTTGACGCACGTCCCGTCGTTCGCCGGGAGTTCGCCCGTGGCCAGGTAGGCGTTGACCTTCTCGTCCACGCAGGTGCTGCCGTAGTAGCCGTAGATCCCGTGCTGGTTGGCGCCCTTCAAAGTGATCAGCCTGGAGCCGGGCAGCAGGCCGTGCAGGGCCACGGCACCCGTGTGGGGGGTGCGGGGGTCGCCGGTGGCGGACACGATCAGTGCCGGGGCGTCGTGCCGCACCTGTGTGGGCTCCTCGCGCGGACGGCCCCAGAACGCGCACGGGCCGATGTTGTTGGTCAGCGGGCCGAACAGCGGGTGGGCGGCACGGCTGCGCTCGATGTCGCGCCAGTAGCGCTCGGGATCGCGCGGGGCGGCCACGTCACCGCACAGGATGGCCGTCTGCGCACTGCCGGTGTGTGAGTTCGCGGCGGTCAGCATCCGTCGCAGGTACTGCTTGAACTCCGGGGAGAGCCGGGTCGGCCGGCCCTTGGCGGCCCTGGCCATCACCGACAGTTGATCTCCGGCCGCCGCCCGCGCGGCGTCCGTGTCTTCCGAGATCACGCCGACGATCAGGGTCGGCACCTGGGTGTCGTCGACCCGGAAGACATCGGGGGCAGTGCCGAGGGTCAGCCCGCGCGCGGACGCCTCGACGACGCGGTCGACGGTGGCCAGCACCTGGGCACGGGTGCGGCCGAGGCCGTAGGCGGCGTGCCTCTTCGCGGCCCAGGCCGCCCAGTCGGCGAGCGCCCGCTCGTTCTCCCGCTCGACGCCCCGCAACAGCCGGGGGTGGTAACGGCGCGGGTCGAGTGCCCCGTCGAGGACCACCCGGTCGTAGCGGCCGGGGAACATCTGGGTGTAGACGGTGCCCAGATAGGTGCCGTACGAGTAGCCCAGGTAGGAGATCTTCCGCTCGCCGAGCACGCCCCGGATGACATCCATGTCGCGGGCCGTGTTGCGCGTGCTGACGTGCGGCAGCACAGAAGCGTTCGTGGCACGACACTTCGCGGCCAGGTCCTTGTGGAGGGCAACCTGCCGGTCGAAGCCGGCCCGGCCGAGGCCGGCCGAGAAGACGGAGTGGCCCACGGGCCAGTGACAGTCGAGCGGGGTGCTGCGGCCGACGAAGCGCGGGTCCATGCCGATGATGTCGTAGCGTGCGCCGATGTCCTTCATCGCCTTGCGGGTGGCCGGCGGCTCCTCGAGGGCGGTCCCGCCGGGGCCGCCGAAGTTGATCAGCAGCGAACCCACGCGACGGCGCGTGTCGGTGGCCTTGAGCCGGGACATCGCGACGGTGATCGTACGGCCCCGGGGATCGGCGTAGTCGAGCGGCACGGTCACGTTCGCGCACTGTGCCCCGGCCTTCTCCAGGTCATCGCCCGTGGTGTCGTCGGGGCCCAGGACGCAGCTGCCCCAGTCGAGACGCTGCCGGTAGTAGCGGTCGAGACCGGACCCGGGCGTCGGCTCGGCGGCGAAGGCCGTTGGGGTCGCCGGGGTCGCGGTGAGACAGGCGACGAGGGCGAGGCCCACGGCCGAGGCGCGGCGCGCGGCGACGGAGCTGGGTATGGTCACGGAGTCTCCTCGGCACGGTCGGTGCTCCCGATGTGGTCGGCGCGATCGTTGCGGTCGGCGCAGAACGCGGTGCTCACGACGGCACGGAAGTCCTCTTCCGCCTGTGTGGTGCCGGGCGCCTCGTTGAGAGCGAGGGAAATGCTCCGGCCTCCGGGGCCGACCGCGCCCAGCGCCCGGTGGCCGCCGGGCGTCGTCCCGCCGTGCCCCCACCACCGGCCGCCGCACTCCAACGGAGAGGCGACCAGGGCCAGCCCGTACCGGGCGCCGGGCCAGAGCCGGTCCGGGTCGGCGGGGACGGTGCGCTTCATCTCGGCGAGCCACCGCGCGGGCAGCAGCTTGCCGCCGAACAGCGCGCCGAAGAACCGGTTGACGTCGGAGGGGGTGGAGACCAGCGCGCCGCCCGCGCCACCGGCGGTCATGTTCCACTCGGTGCCGTCGACCCGGGGCGGGCGTGCGCCGTCCGATGCGTCGGCGTCCGTGAAGTAGCTGCGTGAGTGCGGGCCCCGGATGCGGGTGTCGTCGCCCGGCCAGTAGGTGTCGCCCAGGCCGAGCGGCTTGATGATCCGACGGGTCACCTCGGCCTCGACACCGCGCCCGGTGACCTTCTCGACGACGAGCCCGGCGATCAGGGTGTTGGTCGTGGAGTAGTGCCATTTCTTGTCCGGGCGCGGCAGCTTGAGCGCGGTCGCGATCAGTGCGCGGGGCTCGAAGTGCCGGTAGCGCCACTCGTTCACGGGCCGGTCGGCCAAGGCCGCCATGTGGTCGGCAATTCCGCTGGTGTGCTGGAGCAGTTGCCGCACGGTGATCGTGCGACCGTCGTGGCCGTCGCCCCGGATCAGCCCCGGCAGATAGCGCTCGACCGGCGCGTCCAACCCGATCCGTCCCTCCCCGGCGAGCTGTACGACGACCGTGGCGACGAAGGTCTTGCTGACGCTGCCGATCCGCAGCCGGTCCGTGGCATTCATCGGCCGCCCGGTGCCCAGGTCGGCCGTGCCCCGGGCGGCCCCCCACTTCCCGCAGCGGCTGTCGACCACTTCGACGGCCGCGCCCGCCAGGCCGTGGCGCTGGGTGAGGGCGCCCAGGGATTCGACGACCGCGTCGCGCGCGGTGTCGCATCCGGCGGAGGACGAGACGCGTGGGCCCGCCGCGCCGGCGGAAGGGGCGGTGAGTGCCAGGACGACCGACGCCACGGCGAACGCCGCCGCGCCACGCCCCCGCCTTCCTAAGGAGGCTCTTCTTTCGCTGTGCCGTAGGGATGTCATACGCCCAGACGCTAGTGACGCGCCCGTCCGCGAACCCTCCGGCTGTCCCCCGTATCCCTACGGGGGTTTGCTCCACCGACAGCTTATGCGTGCGGGTGGGGCCAACTGGCCAGTGGTCGGCGGACCATGCGCGTTTTTCGCTGTTGGCCGAGCGGGGAGGAGCCAGTACGCGCCCGGAGGCGATGAGAAACGGGCTGGAGTGGTGGGCGGCCGTCGATGAGATGGGCGGGCGGCTGCAGCGTGTCGAACAGCCTGCCGACCCGGAACAGCGCCGCTCCGACGCGACGGCCCGGCGTCGGAGCGTGCGTTCCCGGCGCGCGGAGGCGACGATGGGGTGCATGGGGCAGTCACAGCGAGTGCGGGTGCGAAGGGTCTACGATCCGGTCGAGGAGGCGGACGGCAGCCGGGTGCTGGTCGACCGGGTCTGGCCGCGCGGGCTGCGCAAGGACTCGGCCGCCCTCGACGAGTGGTGCAAGGACGTCGCGCCCTCCACCGAGCTACGGAAGTGGTACGGGCACGATCCGGCTAAGTATGAGGAATTCAGCCGCCGCTACCGTGCCGAACTCCGCGATACGGCACATGAGCAAGCCCTGCAGCACCTGCGCGAGCTGACCCAACGTGGACACCTCACCCTGCTGACCGCCACCAAGGACTACGAAATCAGCGCGGCAGTCGTACTACAGGCGGAGCTGACACACAGGTAACGACCGCTCACCCGACCGGCTCCCCGGAAACGCACGGCGCGTCGGTGCCTGCATCTGCTCGGCTGCGAACGTGGCGATCTGCTCAGCCGCCTCCGACGCCTTGACGCGACGTCACCTCGACCCGATAACTCAGTAGCGAGCTGGGTCGTCACGGACGACCATAGAACGCATGACTGACCAACCCAGGCGATGGAGCCAGGCAACCGTCTACCCCGACATGTGGGCCGACCCCAACGACGACCCCCGCAACAGCGAAGGTCCCAGTCCGGACGGTGAGCTTGCGACACTGCAGGACTTCCTGACGAACTACCGCATGACCCTGCGGATGAAGTGCGAGGGCCTGGACGCGGAGCAATTGGCCCGTCGGTCGGTTCAGCCGTCGACGATGTCGCTGCTCGGCCTGGTCCGGCACCTCGCCGCGGTGGAACGGGACTGGCGCAACTGGATCAGTGACGTTGACCCGCTGCCGAAGCTGTACGGCGAGCGTGACGCGGACTTCGATGGAGCCGTCGCCGAGCAGGCCCTGGTCGACGCCGCGTACTCCGATCTGGAGCGCGAGCAGGCCGCGACCGACGCCGCGTTGGCCGAGCACCCGGACCTGGGCGAGCGTGTGGGGAAAGGCGGGATTGCCATTCGGGAGCTGATGGTGCACAGGATCGACGGGTATGCCCGTCATTGCGGGCACGCCGACCTGTTGCGCGAGCGCATCGACGGAAGGGTGGGCCAGTGACAAGGGCCGGAGTTCGCAGCTGACCCCATGGGCATCCCGTGACAGCGCGCGCCCGGTGGCATCGGCAGGCCCGTCCGACGACGGGCCTGCCGATGACTTTGCCCCCGGACCGTAGACCCGGGCCGCTCCGGTTGGCGCCTCTCGTCAAGCCACGTTCTCGATCAGGAATTGCTGGTCCGGGCCACCGGTGCACCGCGTTTCGATGGCCTCCGCCTCCGGGGCGCTGTCCTCGGCGGCGATGCCCACGCACCGGTCCGTGCCCTCTGCGTGCAGGCGGTAACGCTTCGTGCCGCCCACAGGCTCCACGCGGAAGTGCTGGTCCTTGTTGGAACGGCTGCACGCGTCCCAGGGTTCGAGCATGCCCTTCGCCGGGGCGCTCCGGCGGATGGTGAGGCAGCCCTTTCCGTGTTGGGGGTGGCGCCATTCGATGTAGTACGGGGCGTCGGAGCCGTCGTGGACTCGCTTGAGGTACGTGTGCGGCGGTCTCGCCTCCCCGCAGGGACGTTGCGCGGCGATCGCGCTCGGGTACGCGCCACTGCGGTCGCGGCCTTCCGTCAGGCAGAGGTGCGGGGTGCGGGCCGGGCGGATCTCCACCCAGCCCCGTACCGCCGTGGCCGCCGGCGCACGTGTGCCGTTCTCGTCACCGGACCCCAGCAACGTCCACACCCCCGCCGCCAGCAGGAGGGCGGCGGTCACGGCCACGGCGGCGGCCACCGGCGACCGGCCGACGGGGGGCCTGGGGCGCAAGCGCCATGGCCTGCCCGACCCGTCCTCGATGCGGCTCCGGGTCCTCAGCCATTCCGCGATCTCGCGTTCGTCGTCCACCCCACAGGCGTGGAGGAACGCGACGAGCAGTTCCGGCCGTGGCAGGGACTGGTGCCGCAGTACGTCCGAGAGGGTGCTGCGGGCGAGCAACTCGCCCCGGTTCTGGGCCCGCTGTTCCAACTCCCGGTAGGTCAGCTCCGAACGGTCCTTGATACGGCGCATGAGATCGGTGAACTCGTCCGCGTCGCGTGCGCCTCGCAGCTGTATGTCTGTCCCCCGCATGCCGGAATGGTTCTCCGTGTCGGCGCGGGGTCGCAATCCGCGAACCGGCCAACCTGCCCGAACAAGGCCCGGACAAGGCCCGGACAAGGCCGGACACCAAGCCGGACACGGTTCTCATGTCCGGGACGTGCCACGGCGTTGACCCGCTTTCTCCGGTGCTCGCAAGGTGGTCCCGGGCCACCCCGGGGGTCAGCGGGGATCGCCCTCCTTCCACTTGAGACCCAAGGAGTCGTCGTGTTCACACGCATAGCCACCGGCATCGCCGCTCTCTCCCTCGCCGGCGCCGGAATCGTCCTCGCCCCCGTCGCTCAGGCCGGTACGGAGGCGTGGAAGCCCCCGAGTTGTCAGGGGCACTGGGCGAACACCGCTGTATGGGTCACCTGCAAGGGCCAGGGGTCCGCCAGCCAGGTCCGCATGGTCTTCAACTGCCGGGTCCTCGGCACTGTCGTCCGGCACTACACATCGTGGGAGCACCTGGGCGCCCGCAGCTCCACCACGATCAGCGACTCGTGCAACTTCGAAGCGGTCTCCGCCAAGCCTGAAAGTCGCCAGGCCTGACGGCCCGCTCGGCTCCCCGTCCCGCCGGCAACAGCAACTGGTCCGCGCAGCATCAGGCCCAGTCCTCGCCCAGTCCTCGCCCAGTTCGAAGGATCGGGCGAGGACTGGGCCGGACTCCGGGTGGGCGATGGGCGCTCGTGTGGCGGTTCGGGGCGCACGCCCGCGACCGCGGAACACCGCCGGTGGCGAAGAGGCGGCCCTCCGAACAGTTGTACTTCCAATCCCCTGACGCCAGTTGGCGGGTGCGGCATACTGCCGCGCATGAGAGTGGCTCTGTTGACCGCTGGTTCGCGTGGTGACGTGGCTCCCTACACCGGACTGGGGCACGCCCTGGAGCGGGCCGGGCACCGGGTCACCCTGGTCACCCACGCCCCCTTCGCGCCCCTCGCCGAACAGGCGGGCATCGGTTTCCATCCGCTGCCGGTGGATCCCCGGGCGGAGCTGGACAGTGCGCGAGGGCGCGCGCTGCGGCGCAGCGCCAACGATGTGGAGCAGCGGATCCGGGCCTTCGCGCTGGCCCGGCAGGGCGCGGGGCAGATGGCGGACGGCCTGCTGGCGGGCGCGGAGAAGGCCGATGTCCTGCTCGTGTCGAGCTCGCTGCAGTTGCTCGGGCACACCCTCGCCGAGGGGTTCGGGCTGCCCGCCATGGGGGTCTACCTCCAGCCCCTCCACTCCACCCGCGAGTTCGCCCCGAGCGTCATGAGCACCCGCTCCCTGGGCCCGGTCGGCAACCGCATCGCCGCACGGGCCGTGAACGTCGCCATTGACGCCGTCTACTCCGGCACCGCCCGCACCCTGCGGGCCCGCCTCGGCCTACCGCCAAGCAGCACCCGTGCCGCCCGCCGCACCCGCGAACGGCAACGTTGGCCCGTCCGGCACGGGTTCAGCCCGCTCGTCGTCCCCCGCCCCCGCGACTGGCGCCCGGAACTGACCGTCGACGGATTCTGGTGGCAGTACGACCCGCCCGGCGCCGGACTGCCCCCGCACGTCCAGGACTTCCTGGCCGCGGGCCCACCGCCCGTCTTCGTCGGGCTGGGCAGCATCCCCGTGCCCGACCCGGCGCGACTGGGAGTGACCGTGGTGCGGGCCCTGCGCGCGGCCGGGCTGCGCGGGGTGATCCAGCGCGGCTGGAGCGGGCTGGAGGCCGACGGCGACGACATGCTCACCGTCGGCGAACTCCCGCACGCCGCGCTCTTCCCGCACACCGCCGCCGTCGTCCACCACGCCGGAGCGGGCACCACGGCGGCGGCCCTGCGCGCGGGGGTACCCGCCGTGCCGCTCCCGCTTCAGCTCGACACCGGCTTCTGGGCCGCCCGCCTCATCGCCCTGGGCGTCGCACCCCGGGCCGTACCACTGCGCCGCATCACCCCGGAGGCCCTGGCCGCCGCCCTGCTGCGCGTCACCACCGACCCGTCCTACCGGGACCGGGCCCGTGCCCTGGGCACCCGTATCCGCGCGGAGGACGGGACGGCCCCGGTCGTCACCGCCGTGAACCGCTTGGCCGGGGCCTGAACCCTGCCGCGTGAGCGCAGACAGCACCCACACGCCTTGCTGGACAAAGTCTTGAGGTACTCGACGAAGACTTGGGGTGCTGGAAGAAGGCTTGAGGTCCCGCCCGCGCCGGGCGCACGGCACCGGTCTGCGCCGGCGCCGGCCCGAGGCCCGCCGCCCCCCGCGATGCCGCCGTGAGACTTTTGTCATCGAAATCCAGGAGGCCCACGCCCCCGCGGCCCGTTGAATGGGTGAAGACACAGCGGGCGTGAGGAGACGGACATGGGACGCATACGGCGGATCCTGAGCAAGCGGGTCGTGATCGGGGTGCTGATCACCGGACTGGTGGCGGTCGGAGCCGGGGTCTTCTGGTTTCAGCCGTGGAAGCTGTGGGTCGACGAGACCGTGCGGGAGGCGGTGCCCGCCGCGGCGGACGCGTCGGCCGCGCGGACCCTCGCCTCCGGTGAGCTGATCAGCCACGAGCACGCGACCAGCGGCACGGTGCGGATCCTGCGCCTGGCCGACGGGACCCGCGTGCTGCGGCTGGAGAACCTCGACACCAGCAACGGGCCCGATCTGCGGGTCCTGGTCGCCGACGCACCCGTGAAAAAGGGCACGGCCGGGTGGCGGGTCTTCGACGACGGAGCGCACGTCAGCCTCGGCAAGCTCAAGGGCAACAAGGGCGACCAGAACTACGTCCTGCCCGCCGGGCTCGACCTCGACCGGTACACCAGCGTCAGCATCTGGTGCGACCGCTTCGACGTCTCCTTCGGCGCCGCCGCCCTCAGCCGCGCCTGAACCACCGCGCGCCCGGGCGCTCAGTGCGGATGGCTCAGGCCCCGCCGTCGTACCCCCGGCGGGCGGCCCGCGAGCAGATCGCTGGTCGCCCGGGTGGGGCGCACGCCCAGCTCGCGGTCGAGGACGTGCACACACGTCTCGTAGGCCCGCCAGGCCTCGCCGATGTTGCCCTCGGCGAGGTGGACGCGCACCAGCACCCGGTGCGCGCTCTCCCGCAGCATGTCGGCGCGCAGCACGGTCAGCGCGACCTCGATGGCGAGGCCGTAGGAGCCCGTCTCGCACAGCCGCTCGGCCACGGTCTCCATGACGTGGAGGCGCATCTGGCGCAGCCGCTCGCGGGCGTCGGCGAGCCATTCGTCAACCCAGTCCGGCAGCAGATCCCCGGAGTTCTCGCCCGAGGGCCACGCCGTCGGGTCCACCTCGCCGCCGTGCAGCACGCGCAGCGAAACCTCGACCACGTCGCGGACGTCCACCTCGGCGCTCGCGCGCAACGCGATCTCACCGGCGGTGGTGACCACCAGCTCCGGTGCCGCCTGGTTGACCCGCCAGATGCCGGTCCGCAGCCGGGCCAGGGCGCGGTGCTCCTCGGTCTCCGGCCAGAGCATCCCCGCCAGTCGGCTGCGGCTCATCCGGCCGCTCAGCGCGAGGGCCGCGACCAACCGCTGCGCACCGCCGGGCAGTTCCACGTCGCGGCCGTCGAAGGTGAGCCGGAACCCGCCGAGGAGAGCGACCGTGACCCGGCCCGGCGTCCGCTGCGCCGGCCGGTGCGCGGGCGCGGGCCACTCCCCGGCGGTCAGCTGGCGCGGGACGTCGGAATTCCCCCGTGTATCGGTCATGGCTCCCCCCACCGGGTGCCTGCGGCACCTGCCGCACGGCGGCCGCGTCCTGGCGCTGCCTGACTGGGGGGCGGTCGGCGTGACGCACCCGGTCTGTGCCCGTCGGGCCCGGTCCCCACGACGAGGATGCCCGAGTTTGGGGGCACATGCCAAGGGATAGGCGGTGCCGTGAGAAGCCGGGGAAGATGCGGCTTCCGGCTGGTCGGCCGACGGGTGACGGCGAGCCGGGCGCGCGGGACCCGTGCCCGGGGCGGACGGCGGTACCGGTGCCGGTGCCGGGACCGGCGGTCCGGCCGGGGGCGGCAGGAGCGCAGAGCAGCCAGGTGTTCCGCCACCGCCCCGCACCCCTTCTTCCTCTCCGCACCTGTCCCCGGGTCAGCCGGAGACAGGTGCGGCACCCGCGTCCTGGCTGTCCGCGTCCCGGCCGGGTCCCGCGGGGGCGTCCGGCCGGGGCACCTGACCGGCGTCGGCGAGCCGGACGAGGTCGGTCAGCCAGCCGGGGGCCGCGCCCCCGTCGGTGCCCCGGCCCGCGGCGCCCGCGGCCGGCTCCCCGGCCGTCGCGCCCGGGGCGGCCCCGGCGTCGGCGGCCTCCGGACCGGTGGCCGGCGTGCCGACCGCCGCGGTGCCCGCGGGCCCGCCGTCGTCCGCGACCGTGATGTGCAGCTTCATGGACGGCTCCCTAGGTGATGAGACGGGGCTGAGGACTAGTTGAGGACCGCATAGCGGCCTTCGAAATTGATCTGCGCGCCACTTATGTTCTTCACCGTCAGCCAGTAGGTCACCGCCGTGGCGGACGCCCGCTCCACCGTGGTCTCCCACTCGATCTGCGGGGCCCCGGCCTGGGGCGACGTCGGCATGAAGTACCAGACGACATGCCACTCCTGGGGCCAGCTGTGGGTGAACCAGCGTCCGGTCTGCCCGGGGCCCAGCGTGCCGGTGAACTGCGTTCCTACTCGCATCGTTGCTCCCTCTCCCGATCTCGCATCTCCCGATCCCGGCGTGCCCGGTCGCGACGCTCCCGGCGTGACCGGTGCAGTGTTTCCGGTCCGACGCTCACCGTCCGGCCGTCACCATCCCCGTCACCATCCGAGGACCGCGAACCGGCCCTCGAAGTCCACCGGGACGCCCACGAGGTTGGTCACGTCGATCCAGTACGTCGCGTACGCGTCACTGGCCCGCTCGACCCGGACCCGCCAGCGGACCTGCGGGGCGCCGGGGCGGACGCTCGTCGGCTGGACCGTCCACACCACGTGCCAGTGGGCGGGCCAGCTGTAGGTGAACCAACGGCCGGTCGCGTTGGCCGCCAGGGTGCCCCGGAACTGGACGCCGACCCACGTGGCCGTCTGCAACGCGGCCGGGATCAGCTGTCGCAGATCGGGACGGTTGCCGATGCGCTGGGTGGCCGGACGGCCGGGCGCGTCCTGCTGCGGCGAGCCGGTGGCGCGCAACAGCTGCCTGGCGCGCGCCGGTGACAGCGGGATCCGGCCGTGGGCCCGCAGGACCCCTTGGGTGGAGGCCAGCGCGCCGACGACGATCGGCGAGGCACTGGAAGTGCCGCTGAAGTGGTCGGTGTACCAGAGGTCCTGGTTGGTGCCGCCCTGGAGGTCGCCGTACCCGGTGGACGTCACCTCCCGTCCCCAGCCCTGGGCGTCCACGCAGGCACCGTGGTTGGAGAAGTCCAGCCGCGACCGGTCGGGACCGTGGTCGGCGCCGTGGGTGCCCGGTGGCGGCGCACCGGCGCCGACGATCACGGCGCCGGCGTCCAGCGCGGTGCGCCGGAAGGGGTTGCGCCACCAGGCGGGGAAGCCGGGCTGCGGGGTGTCGTAAAGGGCGGCGTCCAGGTTCTCCGCGCCGTTGCCCGCGGCCTCGACCACGACGACGCCCTTGTTGACGGCGTAGCGGATGGCCAGGAAGTCGTCCGGCCACCACTCGACGGCGATGAACCCCTGTTGGCCGGAGCCGGTCGCGTTGGGACCGGGCCGGTGGATCTCCAGCAGGATGATGTCGCCCGGGCCGAGCCGGTCGGCCGCGTTGCGGATCGCGGTGGCGGTCGCGATCGAGAACGCGGAGGCGCTGGTCACCGCGTCGGGCGAAATGCCGGTGACACCGAGCGTGTTGACATCCCCGCCGATCTCGCCGAGGACGGCCGTGCCGTGGTTGACGAACGCGGTGTCGGTGCTGCCGGTGCCGGAGACGATGCCGCCCTGGTTGTTCAGCAGGTCCTCGTGGGTGAAGCGCCAGCCCCACTCGCAGTCGATGACCCGGACCCCCGCGCCCCGGCCGCCCGGCCGCGTCCAGGCGTAGCGGGCGTCGATCCCGCCCGGTGCGGCGTCGAGATAGCCCTGGCGGGCGGTGAAGTCCGGGGTGACGGGCGGGGCGTCCGCCGCGGCGGGGACCATGTCGTTGAGGGGCGGGCCCGCTGCGCTGTCGGTGCCCGTCTTCTTCGACGCCTTGGCCGCACTTTCCCGGGTCGCGAGCTGCGCGCCGGGTTTGACGTAGGCGGCTTCGACGGCGTCCGAGGACCGCAACCGCTCGGCCAGTTCCTCCAGCCGGCCGGCCGGAGCCGACACCTGGTAGAAACGCGCCATCCTGTCGATGACCTCGCGCGCGTCGTCGTCGAGGGGCGGTGCGTCCGCCCGCTGCGCCTGGGCGAGCAGCCTGTCCTGGTCCGCGCCGAACAGCGGACTGATGACGACGTCCGCGTCGGCGGCCACGGCGTGCAGAGCGCTCACCGAGACGTCCGAGTCGGCGCTCGCGCCGGTCGGAGTGATCCGCACGCCCGCACCGGCGCGCGTCACGCACACCAGCTCGGCCTGCCCGTAAGGCGATTGGGGCGGAGGGGCCGTGCCGCCCCCGCCGTTTCCCGCACCTGTTCGCTGTGCCACAGCACTCTCCTTCGCCCGTTACGGAAGGTCTGCCGGTGGTTTCACATAGGCGGCCTCGACGTCCGGGCGGCCGCGCAGGGCCGCCGCGACGGCCTCCGCGTCCGCGTCGGCGGGGACGCCGACCCTGAGCCACCGGGCCGAGTCCGGGTCGCCGCCGCCCGGGTGGAGGGGCTCGGCGATGACGCCGAACCGCCGCGCCAGCCAACCGCGCAGGTCCGCCGGACGCCCGGCCCCGACGGGCCTCGCGAGCTCGGTGGGCGACTGCTTACGAAGCTGGACGACGATTTCCGCCTCGGCCATGGGCAACCCTCCGCGTGCCCCTGGTCCCGTGCCTGCTGCTCGGCCACTGGGCGCGGCCGAGACTAGTGAGGGCCTCGTCACCCGCCCGTCACGGCGGCGTCACCGCGGCGGCCGGGACCCCGCGAGGGTGTGCGAGGGACGCGCAGGAGACCGGGAAGGGCCGTCGGGGGCAGAGGCCTACCGGATGACGCCCCCCTGTCCGCATGCCGAACCCTGGCTGGAAATCCCCCACGGGCTCCCGTGACCTGCGCGTTCACGCGTCGCACAGCGCCCGTCGAACAGCACGGAGTTACGATTCGGCCCTGAGCGCGTGCCGGGGGAACCGCGTGAAGAGCACAGAACGGGGAATCGGGTGCTCGGTCGGGAACGGCCCGCGTCCGGCGGTCTTGGGGGGCAGGCATGGTCAACGACGGTGGCGGGCTGACATTCGCCGTACTCGGCCGACTGCGGGCCTGGCGCGACGGCGAGGCCCTGGAGCTCGGCTCCCCGCAACAGCGGACGCTCCTCGCGGAATTGCTGCTGCGCCAGGGGCACGCCGCCTCGGCCGCCGAGATCGTGGACGCGATCTGGGGCGAGAATCCGCCGCCCCGCGCCGTCGGAGCGCTGCGGACGTACGTCTCCCGGCTGCGCAAGCTGCTGGAGCCGGAGCGGGCGCCGGGTGTGGCCCCGCGGGTCCTGGTGTCCGTGTCCGACGGCTACGCCCTGCGGGTGCCCCGCCAGGCGCTGGACGTGGCCCGGTTCGAGGACCGGGTGGCCGCCGCCGCCCGCGCGCGGGCCTGCGGACGGCTCACGGAGGCCCGCGACCTGCTGAGGTCGGCCCTCGCGCTGTGGACCGACGAGCCGTTGGTCGGTCTGACCGGCGCACAGATACGCTCCCGCCGCGACCGGCTGGCGGACCGCAGACTCATGGCGCTCGAGACCCGCCTTGAACTCGACCTGGAGCTGGGCGCCTCCGAGCCCGCCCTGCGGGAGCTGGCCGAGCTGACCGCCCGGCACCCGCTGCGCGAGCGGCTGTGCGCGCTGCGCCTGATCGCTCTGCACCGCGCCGGCCGCAGCGCCGAGGCGCTCGCCGTGTACGAGGACACGGCGAGCGCCCTGTCGGAGGAGCTCGGCCTGGAACCCGGCCGCGAGCTCGTCGGGATCCAGCGGCGGATCCTGGCCGCGGCACCGGACGAGCCGCACCCCGACACCGGCCCGGCCGCCCCGGGGGAGCGGGCCGTGCCCGCGCAACTCCCCGGCGACCTGGCGGATTTCACCGGCCGCGGGGAGACCGTCGCCGAGCTGTGCCGCGCCCTCGTCCCCGAGCATCCGCAGGCGGTCGTCACGGTGGCGATCTCCGGCATCGGCGGGGTGGGCAAGAGCGCCCTGGCCGTGCACGCCGCCCACCGGGTCCGCGAGGACTTCCCGCACGGGCAGTTCTACGCCGATCTCCAGGGCACCGGGGAACACCCGGCGGACCCGGCCACCGTTCTCGGCTCCTTCCTCCGGGCACTCGGCGTGGACGACGCCGCCGTACCCGACGGACTGGCCGAGCGAGCCGCGTGCTTCCGCACCCAGCTGGCCGACCGCAGGATGCTGATCCTGCTGGACAACGCCCGGGACGCCGACCAGGTCCGGCCCTTTCTGCCCGGTACCCCCTCGTGCGCCGTACTGATCACGAGCCGCGCCAAGCTGGGCGACCTGCCGCCCGCGCGCCTGATGGACCTCGACGTCATGACGGCGCGGGAGGCGGTCACCCTCCTGGGGCGGGTCGTGGGCACGGACCGTACCGCGGCGGAGCCGGAACCGGCCGCCCAACTGGTCTCCGCCTGCGGCTTCCTGCCGCTGGCCGTACGGATCGTGGCCGCCCGGCTCGCCACCCGCCCCACGTGGACCCTCGCCACGCTGAACGACCGGCTCGCCGACCGGAAGCACCGGCTGGCCGAGCTGCGCGTCGCGGACCTTGCGGTCGAGGCCGCCTTCACACTCGGCTACCACCAGCTCGACGAGCGCGCCCGGCGGACCTTCCGGCTCCTTTCCCTCCCCGACGGCACGGACATCTCGGTGGCCGCCGCCGCGGCGGTCCTCGGCCTCGGTGAGCGGGAGACCGAGCCGCTGTGCGAGGCGCTCGTGGACGCCAGCCTGCTGGAGTCCCCGGCGCCCGGCCGCTACCGCTTCCACGACCTGCTGCGACTCTTCGCCCGCGAACGCGCGGAAGCCGAGGAGCCCCCGCGGCAGCGGGCCGACGCGCTGCGCCGCCTCATGGAGTTCTACGTCGCCACGGCGCGCGCCTCCCATCTGCTCACCAGCCCCGGGGCGGGCCGCCGCGACGTCGCCTCCCCGGCGCCCGGCCTCACCTTCGACAGCGCCGACGCCGCCCGCGACTGGCTCTTCACCGAGGCGTCGTGCCTGTTCGCGGCGGTGGGCCAGGCGGTCGCGGCCCCGTGCCCCGCCGTCGCCCCCGCCGCCGACCTGTTGCTCATGATGGACGGCCTGTTCGAGTACGGGGCACACGGGCGGGAGTTCGAGCAGGCCGCCCGGGCGGTGATCGCCGGCGCACTGCGGATGGCCGACCGGCGCAGTGCCGGCCGCGCGTATCTCGTCCTTGGCTCCGTGTACTACCACGCCGACCGGCTCGTCGAGCTCGTCCCCGTCTGCCGGGAGGCGCTGGCGCTGAGCCGTGCCGCCGACGACCCGCTGACCACCGCCGACTGCCTGGTGCAGCTGTCCCGGTGCGACCACCACATGCGCCGTCACGACGCGGCCCGCGAGCGGCTGTCCGAGGCCCTGGCCGTCTTCCGCGCGAACGGTGACCGGTTCGGCGAGGCGAACGCCTTCGGCGCGCTCGCCCGGGTCTATCTCGCTCTCGGCCACCGGGAACCGGCCCTCATGGTGGCCGAGGAGGGCCTCGCCCTGCACCGCGCCCTCGGCAGCACCCACCTGGTGGGCCACGCGCTGTACCAACTGGGCATCGTCCTGGCCGGCACCGGCCGGACCGAGGAGTCGGCGGCCCGGCTCACCGAGGCGCTGACCCTCTTCGGCGCGCACCGCAACCGGCTGTGGGAAGGGCTCACCCTCTTCCGGATGGCCGAGAACGACCTGGCCGCCAACGTCCCGGAGCGGGCCGCCCGCCACGCGCGGCGGGCCGTCGCCACGCTGGAGGAGGTCCGGGACGCGTGGGGCCGGGCCAAGGCGCTCGCCGTCCTCGGCGATGCGCTCGACCTGCTGCACCACCCCGACCGGGCGCGGGCGAGCCGGCTCGCCGCCTACGAGATCTTCCTGCGCCTGGGCGTCCCGGAGGCCGATGACCTGCGGGTACTCCTGGACCTGGACAGCGCCCGAGCCAGTGCGCGCGAGGAGGCGGCCGCGCGGCCCGTCGACTAGCCGGCAGCTCTCACGACCGAGGCCCCACCGAATTCCCCGGCTCCCCCCACCGGACGCCCGACCTCCCCCGGCTGTCCCGACCCACGGAGAACACCATGACCGCGCCCTGCGCCTCGGACCCCGCCCCAAACGGCCCGCCCGCACTCCGCTTCGCCGTGCTCGGCCCGCTCCGGGCCTGGCACGGCGAGCAGGGACTCCCCCTGAGCGCACCCCGCACCCAGGCCGTACTCGCCGCGCTCCTATTACGCGCGGGCCGACCCGCGTCCGCGCGGGAACTCATCGGTGCCGTCTGGGGAGACGACGCGCCACCCCGCGCGTCGGGCGCGCTGCGCACCCATATCTCCGGGCTGCGGCGCCTGCTCGAACCCGGACGCGGCCCCCGCGGCCGGGCCCGGGTCCTGGTCTCGGTCGAAGGCGGCTACGCCCTCCGCCCGGAGCCCGGGGCACTCGACCTCGCCGTCTTCGAACAGCGCGCCGCGGACGCCGGGCGGGCCCGCGACGCCGGGCGCCTGGAAGAAGCACGCGAACTGCTCGACTCGGCGCTGGCCCTGTGGGCCGGAGCGCCCCTGGCGGGTGTCCCCGGCCCGTACGCGCACGCCGAGCGCACCCGGCTCACCGAGCGGCGGCTGACCGTGCTGGAAGAGCGCTGGGAAGTGGAGACCGAACTCGGCGGTCACACCGCGGCGATCGACGCGCTCGGTGTGCTCGCGGCCGAACACCCCTGGCGGGAGCGGATACAGGAACTGCTGATGACCGCGCTGTACCGGGCCGGCCGCCAGGCCGACGCCCTCGAGGTCTACGCCCGCGCCCGCCGCTTGCTGGCCGACCAGCTCGGGGTGGAGCCGGGCCCCGGCCTGGCCCGTCTTCAGCAGCGCGTCCTTACCGCCGAACCGGGCCCCGCGGACCCCGCCGGCCTGCTGCGGCTCGCGGCGACCTCCCCGCTCCCCGCACAGCTCCCCTACGACACCGACGACTTCACCGGACGCGAGGAGAGCGTCGCCCACCTGTGCGCGGCCCTCGGCAGCGGCCGGATCGTGGCACTGAGCGCCATCAGCGGTATGGGCGGCGTCGGCAAGACGACCCTCGCCGTCCACGTCGCCCACCGGACGCGGGACAGATTCCCCGACGGCCAGCTCTACGCCGACCTGCGCGGCACCGACCCCCGGCCCGCCGAACCCATGCACGTGCTCGACCGGTTCCTGCGCGCCCTGGGCGTCCACCCCGGCCACGTCCCGGCGCTGCCCGACGAGCGGGCCGCCCTGTACCGCTCCCGACTCGCCGGCCGCAGGGTGCTCGTCGTGCTGGACAACGCCCGCGACCTGGCCCGGATACGTGACCTGCTGCCCGGTTCGCCGGGCAGCGCCGTGCTGCTGACCAGCCGCTCACGCCTCGCCGGACTCACCGGCGCCACCCACGTGGACCTCCGCCCCATGATGCCCGAGGAGGCGTTGACGCTCCTCGCCCGCATCGTGGGGGAGGAGCGGGTGAACGCCGAGCCGAGGGCCGCGGCGGAGGTCGTCGAGTCCTGCGGCGGACTGCCGCTCGCGCTGCGCATCGTGGCGGCCCGGCTGGTGGCCGGCCCGGACCGCACCCTCACGCGGACCGCCGAGTTGCTGGCCGACGAGCGCCGTAGGCTCCGCGTGCTGCGGGCCGAGGACGCGGCGGTGGAGACCACGTTCCGGCTGGGCACGGGCCTGCTCGACGACGAACAGGCCCGCGCCTTCCGGCTGCTGGCGCTGCCCGACGTGCCCGAGATGACGCTGCCCGAAGCGGTGGCGGTCCTGGACCGGCCGTGGCGAGTCGCCGAGGACCTGTGTGAATCGCTGGTCGACCTGAACCTGCTGGAGTCCCTCTCGCCCGGCCGCTACCGCTTCCACGACCTGCTGCGGCTGTTCGCCCGCCAGAACGCCGTCGAGGAGATGCCGGCCGACGAGCGGACCGCGGCGCTCACCCGGCTGCTCCACTTCCTCCTCGCCACCGCCCGCAACGCCCACCGGACGACCATGCCGGACGACGTGTTCCCCGGTGACCCCGCCCCGCCTCCCTCCGCCGGGCTCACCTTCGCCACCCAGCGGGAGGCCGCGGGCTGGCTGGTGGACACCCAGGCGTCGCTCCTCGGCGTGATCGAACAGGGGGTGCGCGACGGGCGGGCGCCGCTGGCCGACTGCGCCGATCTGCTGGTGGCCGTGGACCCGCTCGGCCGGATGGGCGCCCGGCCCTACGGCCTGGAGCGCGCCGCCCGGGCCGTGTGCGAAGCCGCCGAACGGGCGGGGGACACCAGGGCGGAAGCCCGCGCCCGGTACATGCTGGGCGGCGCGATGAGCCAACGCTTCGAACTCGACCCGGCCGTGCCGGAATTCGAGCGGGTGGCCGAGCTGTGCCGGGCCGCGGGGGACCGGGCGCTGCTGGGGCCCGTGCTGATCGCGCTCGGCGGCTGCGCGCTCGCCCGCCGCGACTTCACCGCCGCGCACGACATGCTCACCGAGGCGCTCGCGCTGAGCCGGGCCGTGCACAGTCGCGGCAGCGAGGCCTACGCCCTGGGCTTCCTCGCCATCGCGCGGCTGGCGACGGGGAAACCGGAAGCAGCGGTCGCCACGGGCCGGGAGGCGGTCGCCCTCACCCGGGCGACGGGCGACCGGGCCGGGGAGGCGAACGCGCTGCACAACCTCTCCCAGGTCTGCCTGTGGACGGGCCGCACCGAGGAATCCCTCGACTGCCTCCACGAGAGCCTGCGGCTGTGGCGGGAGACGGGCTCCCTGTACCGCGAGTCCCTGCTGCTCGGGGCGCTCGCCCAGGCGTACAACTTCGCGGGCCGTCCGGCCGAGGCCGCCGAGCACGCCGAGACGGCCCGGGACATCGCCGAGCGGCACGGCGACGGCTATTTCCTCGGCCGCGCGTTCGCCCAGCTCGGCCACGCCCGCGCGGCTCAGGGGCACCCCGCCGAGGCGGCGGTCTGCTTCCGGAAGGCGTACGACATCTTCCACGGTCTCGGCCTGCCCGACGCCGATGACCTGGCCCCGCACCTGACCGCCGGGGCGGGCTGACGGGGGCCGCTCCCGGCGCGGGGCTCCTGTCGGGGAGGAGCCCCGCCCGTGGGCAGGCGGCCTCAGCCCAGCAGCCCGCCCACCAGGCCGGTCAGCAGTCCGGTCACCGTGCCCACCAAGCCGGTGACGGTGCCCAGCAGTCCGCTCACCACACCGGTGACGAGGGAGAGCGGACCGCCGACGGTGTCCGTCGCACCGTCCCTGCTGCCGTCCTGGGGCCCGCCCTTGGTCTGCCCGGCCCGGTGCCCGCTCTCGCCGCCATCGGGGCACGCGCGGAGCCGGGGCCGCCGGCCCGTCGCGGCCCGTGCGGACCACTGCGGATCGCCGGGGCACAGGCGTCAGCGGGTCCGGTCGAACGCCGCCCAGCGCTCCAGTGCGAACTTGCTTCCCTCGCGGCGGATTTCGGCCGCACCGTGGCCCGGCAGATGCGCCGGGAACACCAAGGAACGGGTGTCGGCGGCCTGTTCCAGGATCCGGCGGCGCGACCGGGTGGCCTCCTCCTGGTCCTCGCTCAGGCAGGTGTCGCAGTCGGGCTCCACGAACTGCAGCGGGCTGTGCACGAGGTCGCCGATGAACAGGGCGCGCTCCGTGCCCGACGCCAATTGCAGCACCGACGAACCCGGGGTGTGCCCCGGGGCGAGCCGCAGACTCAAGTGCGCGTCGATGCGGTACTCGTCCTCCCACAACAGCGTCTGACCCGCCCGGTGCACCGGCGCGACGCTGTCCTCGAACATGTCCCCGCCGGCCAGCGCCACGCCGACACCGCCGAGAGAACCCCGCTTGGGGTGGTTGTTGAGCGGATTCCAGTAGTCGAAGTCGGCCTTGGCGATGACATAGGTGGCGTTCGGGAAGGTGGGCACCCACTCGCCGTCCACCAGCCGGGTGTTCCAGCCCACATGGTCCGAGTGCACATGCGTGTTCACGACGATGTCCACGTCCTCGGGACGGACCCCGACGGCGGCCAGCTGTCCGAGGAAGTCGGTCCGCAGGTGTGACCAGGCGGGCATGTGCGGCCGTGGCTTGTCGTTGCCGATACCCGTGTCGACGAGGATCGTACGGCCCTCACTGCGCAGCACCCACGTCTGCACGTTCGCCATGAGTTCGTCGGTCCCGGGCGTCCAGAAGTCCGGAACCAGCAGCGACTCGTTCTCCCGCCACATCTGCGGGGTGCTGCCGGGGAAGATGGCGGGGGTGGGGGCGACCGGCGCGTGCCATTCGACGACGCGGGTGATGTCCACCGCGCCCAAGGTGATTGTCTGCATGCCGTCGACGTTAGAGAGCGCGGGTGAGACGGCCAATAATCGATCGTGCCCGATCTATACGCCATCGTCTCAGTGGGGACCGGTGGGTGGAACGTGACCCGGTCTTCCGCATACTCGCCTCATGGACGTACTCAGCGACGCCGTCGCCGCCCTGCGCACCGGGCGGCCCTATTCGGCGCTCTCCGGCCGGCACGGACGATGGCGGACGGACATCGAGCCCTTCGCGGGCGCCGGATTCCATGTGGTGCTGCGGGGGAGCTGTCTGATGCTGCCCCACGGCGGCGGCGAGCCGATCGCGCTCGCCGAGGGTGACGTGGTGTTCCTGCCGCACGGCACGCCCCACGCCCTCATCGGCTGCGAGGACCCGGCGGACACGCCGTCCGACGCGGCGGTCGTGCCCTGCGGCGCCCCGCAGGCCGACCCGTCCCACGCTCCGCTGGTCCTGCTCTGCGGTGCCTACCGGCTGGACCAGACCCGGGCGCACCCCCTGCTCGCCGACTTCCCCGAGGTCATCCACCTGCCCGCCCACCACGGACGGCACCCCTCGCTGCGCGCGACCGTCACCCTGCTCGGCGACGAACTCCAGTCACCGGGGCAGGGCACCGACGCCACCCTGCCCGCACTGCTGGACCTGCTGCTCATCTACCTGATGCGCGCCTGGTTCGACGAACGGTCCGCCCGGCCGGGCACCGGCTGGTGCCGGGCCCTGGCCGACCCGGCCATCGGTGCCGCGCTGCGCACGGTCCACGACGACCCGGCGCGGCCGTGGACGGTGGCGGAGCTCGCCGGTCGGGCGGGACTGTCCCGGGCGGCGTTCGCCCGCCGGTTCACCACTCTCGTCGGCAGGCCCCCGCTGACCTACCTCACCTGGTGGCGGCTGACGCTCGCGGCCAGCCTCCTGCGCGAGAGCGACGCACCCCTGGCGGCGATCGCCCAACGGGTCGGCTACACCTCGCAGTTCGCCTTCGCCACGGCCTTCAAGCGCGCGTACGGCGTCTCCGCGGGCCGCTACCGCCAGGAGCGCCACGACGACCACCGGCACATCAGCGACTGGGCGATGACCACGACCACCACCGAGGCACCGCAGCTCGCCTCCGCGTGAGCCGTGGGCCCGGCGGCCCGATTTTCCGGCAGGGCCGGAATCCCCGCCCTTCCGCTGCGCGGGCCGGTGTCCCGCCCGGCACGATGGTGGAGGTCTGCCGGGAACGTCCCCGCCCATGACGGCGGGGTGGCACCGCCCACGCGCGTGGGACACCCGGCCCGGCCACCGAGCCCACCGTCCGGAAGCAACGGGAGCACTCCATGATCTTCATCGTCGT
The DNA here is from genome assembly GCF_055576875.1 of Streptomyces sp. NPDC033229. Classification (NCBI taxonomy): domain Bacteria; kingdom Bacillati; phylum Actinomycetota; class Actinomycetes; order Kitasatosporales; family Streptomycetaceae; genus Streptomyces; species Streptomyces sp. NPDC033229. Next base: position 122,544 of record NZ_JBVIQR010000006.1, read on the forward strand.
CAAATTCACCGTCCGCCCCGAGCGCAGCGACGAGTGGCTGACGCTCGTCGACGACTTCACGCAGGCCACCCGGCGGGAGCCGGGCAACGTCTTCTACGAGTGGTCCAAGAGCGTGGACGACCCCCACCAGTTCGTCCTGGTCGAGGCGTTCAAGGACGCCCGGGCCGGCGAGGAGCACGTGAACTCCGAGCACTTCAAGACCGCCATGGCATGGATGCCCGACGTGATCGCCAAGACGCCCGACATCATCAATGTCGAGGTCCCGGGCACCGGCTGGGGCCCGATGGCGGAGCTCACCCCGCGCGGCTAGGGCACACGACGGCACCCCGGCGAGGGGGCCGGTCCGGGGGACCCCGGACCGGCCCCCTCGCCCGTTCGGCCCCCGAGCACGGGCCGCATCCGCCGCACCGCCATAGCGTCGAGGCGGAGCGGGACGCCGAGGACGAAGGAGACGGATGATGTTGCGGGTGGATGTCGATATCTTCTCCGGCCGTCCCAACCCCGCCTGGGTCATCTCCGACGAGGACGCCGCGGGCGCCCTGCTGCAGGAGATCGCGGCCGTGGCCGACGAAGCGGTCGGCCTGTCCGGAGCGGGCTACGGCGGTCTCGGATACCGCGAAGTCGTCATCTCCTCGATGAGCGACGACGAGTCCTGGCCGGAATCACTGCCCCGCACCTTCACCCTCGGCACCATCGGCGCCCCCGACCCCCGGCGCTCGGCCGAGCTGGCCCGACGGATCGTCGCGGACATGCCCCGGTACCGCGAGTTCAAGCTGCCCGGACACGCGGAGACCCCCCTCGACGACGCGACGCGTGACCTCGTCCTGGAGCAGATGGACCGGTTCTTCCAGGACCCGCCGGAGTGGTTCCGGCCGCCGCTCTTCCCGTCGAATTCGCTGCGCAGCACCATCAAAGAGGACGATCCGATCGACACCGGCTGCTTCTACGAGGTGAGCGAATTCAACCCCGACTTCTGGAACCGCCCGGAAGTGCAGCCCTACAACAACTGCTACAACTACGCGCGCAACTACCGCACGGACACCTTCGCCCAGCCCGGCCGCGCCCACGGCGCCCAGACCGACGTCATGGCCTGTGCGGACGTCACCCGGGCCGCGCTCGCCGACGGACTGGTCCGCCGCTTCGACTGCCTGCCCGACAGCGAGTACCCCCGCCGCCTCATGGCCCTCGTGATCTGGCCGGGCGTCGACTACCACTGGTACCGCGAACAGCGCGGCGACTTCTGGGGACACAAACCCGGCTCGACGGCCGCGCGGAACTACGACAACAGAGGCGCCCTCATCACCGATCCCGAGACCTGCGACCGGGGCGGCTACACCGACTTCTGCGGGTACTTCTACGCGGGCAAGTCCGTCGTCATCAATTGAGTGATCGCGGAACTGGACATCCTCAGCGGCCGCCCGAATCCGCGCTGGCCACTGGACCCCGGCGCGGCCGCCGCGCTCCGGGCGCTCCTCGCCGCACTCGCCCGGGTGGACGCGAAGCCGCCCCCGGCCCCGGGCCTCGGGTACCGGGGGTTCACGCTCACGGACTCAGGGACGGTCTGCCACGTGTTCAACGGCTGGATCACCGTCGGCGACGCGACGCTGGCCGACCCCGGAAGAACCGTCGAGCGCCGGCTGCTCGGCACGCTCCCGCCGGAATTCGAGCACCTCGGGCCCGTCGTGGCCGCCGCGCTCGACGGCTGAGGGACAGCGGCCCGCCTCACCCCCGACCGAGCGCGGCCGCCATCCGCCGTACGGCCTCCGTGATCACCTCCGGTGACGTGGCGAGGTTCAGCCGCACGTGCCCGGCCCCTCCCGTGCCGAAGTCGGTGCCGCTGATCAGCGCGACCCGCCCCCGTTCCAGGAAGACAGCGCCCGGGTCGTCGCCCAGACCGAGCGCACGGCAGTCCAGCCACGCCAGATAGGTACCTTCCGGCGGCGTGTACCGCACGTCCGGCAGATGCCGCGACAGCAGCTCGGCGAGCAGCCGCCTGTTCTCGTCCAGGCCGGTCAGTACCGCGTCGAGCCACTCGCCGCCGTACCGAAGGGCCGCGGTGTGGGCGATGATGCCGAGGTGGCCGGGGCCGTGGCTCACCTCGTGGGGCAGGCGGGCCAGGTCGTCCGTGGCGGCGGGGCCCGCGATGGCCAGCGCCGCCTTGAGCCCCGCCAGATGCCACGCCTTCGACGCCGACATCAGGGAGAAGGCCCCGCCCGCGCCGGGCACCGACAGATACGGCACGAACCGGGTGCCCGGCGGCACAAGGGGTGCGTGGATCTCGTCGACGACGACCCGCACGCCGTAGTGGTTCGCCAGCTCCGCCAGGGCTGCCAGCTCCTTGGCGGTGTGCACGGTGCCGGTCGGATTGTGCGGACTGCACAGCAGATACGCCGCGCGCCGCCCACCTGCCACCGCCCGCCCGAATGCCGCCTCCAGGGCGACGAGGTCGATCCGGTGCCCGTCGCCCAGCGGCGCCTCGACCACCCGCCGGTCCATGTTCTCCACGAACGGGAAGAACGGGGGATAGACCGGAGGACTCACCACCACCGCGTCCCCGGGACCGGTCACCAGCTTCAGCATCTCGACCACGCCCAGCATCACGTCCGGCACGATCGCCGTCCGCTCCGCCACCACCCCCTCCCAGCCCCACCGCTCCCGTGCGAACGCGTCCAGCGCCTCCGCGTACCCCGTCCCCACCGGGTACCCCGTATCGCCCAGCGCGACCGCGTCCACCAGCGCCCGCGCCACGGGCTCGGCGAGGGGTACGTCCATCTCGGCCACCCACAGCGGCAGCACGTCCGGCGGGTACGTGCGCCATTTGGCGCTCGTCCGCAGGCGCAGTTCGTCGAGCGAGAGCCGGCGCAGCGGGTTCTTCTCGTCGTACGGCATGGGGATATTGTGCGCGGCGCCCCGCTGGAGGGGAACGCGGCTGCGGGGACACGGAGTTCAGACGGCGCGTCCCTCGTCCCCCTCGGCCGGGGCGGGGCCCGCCCGGTCGTCGAGGACGATGACCACCTGGGGCCCGTACCGGTCGGCGGAGTCGGTGTGCTCCAGCGCGCCGGTGATGCGTCGGTAGAGCTCGGCAGCCATGGCCAGGTCACCGAGCCGCTCGGTGTCCTCTTCCTGAGAGGTGCGGAAGAGGGAGAGGAGCACAGCGATGAGGCTCCGGCCCGAGAGAGTGACCTCCACCCTCCCCTCGTGCTCGTCGTCGACCGGCCCGGGCGCGCGGAAATGCGGGTCGCGTGCGGTCTGTTCGAGGAGGAAGGCCCAGGTGTCGCGGTGACAGACGAGCTTGGCGGAGGAGACACCGGCGGCGCGGCGGAGCAGCCGCCGAAGCCGCGCGGGGTCGGGGGCTTCGGTATCCGTGCCGTCAGGGGTGACCGGGGGACGGGGGAGGGGCTGCGCTACGGGAGGGACGGTCTGCCGCTCGACGGCTTCGGCGGGAGGGGTGGTGCGGGCGTCGACGAGGTCGCTCAGGGCCGCGCAGTCGGCGCGGAGGTGCTCGATCTCCCCGAGGGCTTGGTCGAGTTTCCTGTGCAACTGCTTGTGATCCTCACACAGCCAGGCCTTACCGGCGGCTATGGTTTCCGGCAGCCCCGCCAGCTTGGCGAGGGTGGTGCGCACTTCGGTGAACCCGGCGCCGAGGGCACTGAGGATCTCTTGGCGCGTCGTGTGGGCGTCGTTCAGGATCGTGGCGGTCTTGACCCAGGCCATGACGCGGACGTCCCCCTCCTGTATCCGCTGATGTCGCCCACATCTCTATCCGTACGGACCGGGCCGGACACGCGACTTCTGTCCCGGATCGCCACCACCCGCGTCACTGGACGTCACTCCAGGCCGGTGGGGCAACGCCCATCCCAGACGTCGTTGACGCCGGCGGCGACGGCCCACCACGATCGGGCACACAGCGTGAACGAGGGTTGTTCCAGCGTGAGGAGCCGCACATGTCCACTCCGCAGTCCGGTCCCGGGGCCACGCCACCGGGCAAGGGTCTGATCCTCGACTTCGGCGGGGTGCTGACCACCTCCGTCGCCGCCTGCACCCGCGCCTTCTGCCTGCGCGAGGGGCTGGCCCCGGACGCCTTCCTGAACGCCGTCTCCATGGACCCGGTGGGACGCGAACTCTTCGCGGACCTGGAGCGCGGGGCGATCACCCAGGAGGAGTGGAACGAACACACCGCGCCCCTCCTCGGAGTCGACCCGGTCAACCTGCTCGGCCGGGCCCTCGCGGACCTCCGTCCCGAACCGACGCTGACCGCCGCCGCGCGGGCCGCCCGGCGGGCCGGGGTGCGGGTCGGTGTGCTGTCCAACAGCCTCGGCTTCGAGCCGTACGACCCGTACGCCGGGTACGAACTCGACACGTCCTACGACACGGTGCTGCTCTCCGGCCGCTACCGGATGCGCAAGCCCGACCCCGGGCTCTACACCATCATGCTCGGACTGATGGAACTCCCCGCCGAGGCCTGTGTGTTCGTCGACGACTCCGCCCGCAACCTCGTCCCCGCCCAGGAGCTCGGGATGGCCGTCGTCCGCGCCACCGAGCCCGCCGACACTGTGGCCGGGATCGAGGCCCTGCTCGGCGTCGACCTCACGGGCCAGGTCCGTTGACCTGCGGCGCCCGGCGCCCGGCCGCCGGCGCGGGCGGCGCGAATGGCATCCTGAAGAGGTGAACGGACCGGAGATCCACATCAGCGTCGCCCCCGAACTGAAGCTCTTCGTCGCCGCCGAACGGCGCGGCGAACGGGCGGCCGTCGTCACCGACGGAGCGTCGACGCTCGGGCACGTCGTCGAATCGCTCGGCATCCCGCTCACCGAGGTCGGCCGGCTGCTCGTCGACGGCCGGGAGGTGCCGGTGGCGCATGTGCCGGGCGCGGGCGAGTCCGTCGAGGTGCACGCCGCCGCGCGCCCGCAGTCCGTGCCGGGGGCGCCGCTGCGGTTCCTGCTCGACGTGCACCTGGGGACCCTGGCCCGGCGGCTGCGGCTGCTGGGGGTCGACGCGGCGTACGAGGCCGAGGACATCGGCGACCCCGCGCTGGCCGCGCTGTCCGCCGCCGAACGCAGGGTGCTGCTCTCCCGGGACCGGGGCCTGCTCCGGCGCCGTGAGATCTGGGCGGGGGCGTACGTCTACAGCGACCGCCCCGAGGAGCAGCTGCGGGACGTGCTCGGCCGATTCGCGCCGCGACTGGCGCCGTGGACCCGGTGCACCGCGTGCAACGGCGCGTTGCGGGACGCCGACAAGGAGGCCGTCAGCGAGCTGCTGGAGCACGGCACGCAGCGCACGTACGACGTCTTCGCGCAGTGCACCGCCTGTGACCGCGTGTACTGGCGGGGCGCGCACCACGAGCGGCTCGAGGCGATCGTCGAGGGCGCGGTCCGTGAATTCGGGGCGGCTGGGGCCGGACTCAGGTCCTGACCCGGCCGTTCCCCGGCATCACGCCAAACGGGAGCAGGTCCGCACGCCCGGGCCGCCGGCGACGAGGGCCGCCACGAGAGCCTCACCGGCGGCGGCCAGGGCCTCGTCCGACAGCGGGGCGAGCGCGTCGAGGATGAAGACGGCGCGGGTGGTGTCGTGGGTGAGGCGGGTGCGGGTGCACTGGCGCCAGTTCCAGCGGCGGCAGGTGACGCCCGCGTCGTCGCGCCACACGACCTCGCCGGGTTCGGGGTGCTCCACGACGGCTTCGCCCGCCGCGGTGGTCTCGAAGGGCTCGGTGCCGTCGGCCCGGGTGAGGAACGCCGGCCCCCGGTAGTGGTCGAGGTCCTCGCCGCCCAGCGGAATGCCGTGGGCGACGGAGATCGCGTTGTAAATGTCCGTGAGGCGGTCCACGCGGGGCAGCCCGGCCGACGCGCGGCGCAGCAGCCCGTCCACGCTGGGGCGGGTGCGCTGCGGCTTCGCGCCGAAGTCGCGGAACGCCTCGCGCCAGGCGGCCACGTGCGGGTGCGGCCCGGCGGCCCCGTCCCCGGTGCGGTCGAGGGCGGTCGCCTCGGCGGCGGCGAGCAGTTCCTCGCTGAAGGCGTCGCTCGGCCCGGGCCGCAGCCCTTCGGCGACGACGACCAGCGCGCGGTAGTCCGGCCGCAGCTCCCGCACGGCGGGGTCGATGGCGACGGTGTCGAGCCATGTCTTGATGTCGGGGGTCACGTCTCTCCTTGCCTGCGCGTCCTCGTTCAGTTCAATGTACCAGCAGGCCATTTTGTTGAACCCCCCTCTTTTGTTGCCGCTCCGGGTGTTGCCGCGTGCAACACCCGCCCGGTGTCCGACGCTGTGCTCGTCCGGGCCGGTCGTCGTGCCCGGGCCGAGCCGGGCCGGTGCCCGGCCGTGGAACGGGAGGTCCGTGGTGAAGGGTTCGCTGTTGACGCCGAGAGCGGCACTGGTGCTGTTGCTCGGGGTGCTGACCGGGCTGGGGGCGGGGGTGTTGTCGGCACTGGCCGGGGTCGACTCCGCGCGATGCGTCCTGTGCGGTGGTGCCGTCTTCGGTGCGGCGGTGTCGTTCTTCGATCGTTTGGTGGCTGATTCCGATGCCTGAACGGACACGGGACCGTCCCGGTGGGGCCGCGTGGGAGGCTGGGCACCACCGGTCGGCACGGTCGACACGGACGGCGGTGCCGGCGGTGACGGTCGCGCGGGGTGAGCGCGGGAGGCCGCGGCGCGGGGACGGAGCGGGGCATGCGTGAATTGCGGCCGCTGGCCGAGGGACTGACCGAGGAGTGCCGGACGTTCGCACAGACGCTGCGCGAACTGTTCGCCGGCCTCGGGGTGTCGGTCCGCCGGTACGCCGCGCGCCGGTTCCGGGACGCGGGCACCATCTCCCGCTATCTGAGCGGCACGCGCATCCCGCCCTGGGAATTCGTCCTCGACCTCTTCGCCGATCTCGCGGAATCGCGCGGCACCGCGGTCACCCCGGCCGCGATCGAGCGCGTCCGGGAGCTGCACCGGGCCGCCGTCCGCACCAGCGGATCACCCGCGCACGCCGTGGAACTGCTGGAACACCAGCTGGCGGACGCCGACCGGGAGTCGAGGCGGTCCACCGTGCAGGAAGACGTGCTGGGCGACGCGCTGCTCGACCGCCAGCACCGGATCGCGGACCTCGAGGTGCGGCTCAGCCAGCTGGAAGCGGCCTGGGCGACGGAGCGCACCCGAGCGGACGAGCTGGAGATGAACGTCCCCGACCGCGAGGAACTGGTCCAGGAGCGCGACAAGCTCCGCCAGGACGTGCAGCGGCTCACCGAGGAGCTGGAGGACGTCCGCCGGCGCGGGCTGCTGGCGGAGGAGCGCTGTCTGCTGTTGGAGCGGCAGTTGGCCGTGGTGGAGGCCCAGCAACCGCCCCCGGCACGGGAGGACCGCTACCCGCCCCACGCCGAACCCACCCCCGTCACCCCCTTGGGGGCCTACGTGGGACTCCGACCGAAAATCCTCATCGTCGACGACCAGCACAACAACCTGCTCGCGATGACGGCCGCCCTGTCCACCCTCGACCAGGAACTGGTGGCCGCGTCCTGCGGGCAGGAGGCGCTGAAAGCCCTGCTCGACCACGACGACTTCGCCGTCATCCTGCTGGACGTACAGATGCCGGAGATGGACGGCTACGAGACGGCCGCGCAGATCAAACGCCGCGCCCGCAACCGGGACATCCCCATCATCTTCGTCACCGCCATGGGCATAGACGCCGAACACTCCTCGCGCGGCTACGCCGCCGGGGCCGTGGACTACATCGCCAAGCCCTTCGACCCCTGGGCCCTGCGGGCCAAGGTCTCCGTCTTCACCGAGATCTTCCTCGAACGACGCCGCTACCACCGGCGGGAGTACGCCCATGAGCACTGACGCGGGAGGGGTGCGGCCGGACGCGTGGTAAAGCCGGGGAAGTACCGCGCTATTCACCTGCCGTACGAGGCGTGTGCGAGGAGAATGGGCACTCTGGCAACAGACGCTCGCTCTCGCCTCGCGGCCGGGACACGACGGACGGCTTCGGGGCTACCGGACATCACTCGACCGAGGAGCCCGATCATGCCCCCGTCACTGCCCACGTCCCGCACCGCCGCCGCGTCCTCGCCGGCGGGCACCCCCGCCCCGGCTCCGGCCGCCCGCCTCGGCGAGCGGCTCGACGCCGCCCGCCCCTATGTGCTGTCCCTCTTCCGGATCGTGGTCGGCCTGCTCTTCCTCTGCCACGGTGCAGCGGCCCTCTTCGGCGTCCTCGGCGGTGCCGTCGGCGCGGACGGCGGCACGATCGAGGCGGGCACCTGGCCGGGCTGGTACGCCGCCGTCATCCAACTGGTCGGCGGCGCCCTGGTCCTGCTTGGCCTCGGCACGCGCACGGCGGCGCTGATCTGCTCCGGCTCAATGGCGTACGCGTACTTCGACGTGCACCAGGGCGCCGCGCTGTGGCCGTTGCAGAACGGCGGGGAGGCGTCGGCGATGTTCTGCTGGGCCTTCCTGCTGCTCGTCTTCACCGGCCCCGGCGCGCTCGCGGCGGACCGCGTCTTCGACCGTGACGGCAGACGCGAGGTGTAGATCCGTACGGAGCCGGCACGGCGTGTTCGGCGGTGCGTGGATGGATCGGGCTGCTCGCCGCAGTCCGGCGGGACGATGGCCTGTCCGGCCGAGTACGCCGTCGGCGTGCGCCGCGTCCTCGGCCCCCAGGCCCGCCCCCACCGCCTCGCGTCCGGCTTCCCTTTCGACGACGTCCAGGCCTCGGGCGTACCGCCGTCGATGCGCTGCACACGCGCCGAGTATGGGGGGCGCTGTCACTAGTAGTAGTTGCGCAGTTTCATTTCCGGAGAGTAGTGGTTGCACCGCATGACATGGTTCCCCTGGTCGACCTGGCATCTGTTGTCTTTGTCTTCGCCGGTGAACCAGGTGTAATTCCCCTCCATGTATGCTGCTTTCCTGTAGTTGTCCGGGCCCTTGATGGTGATAGGCGTGGCAACGGCCCAGTCATCGGTCCCTGCTTTCCACAGCTGGAAGTGTGTGGGCGTGCCGAATGTGCTGGGGACGGTGATCGTGTAGGTGGCCGTGTCGTTTCGTTCGAAGTCGTTGCCGGGGTTGTCGAACTCGGTCCACTTGCCATTCTGCTTGTTGAACAGTTTTCCCTTGACGGTGCTGTCCGTCCCGCCCAGGTAGACGTCCGCGGTCCTGATGGTGACCGTGTACTCGACGGTTTCCGCATGGGCTGCGGGTGCGTCGACGGTGAGGGCAAAGATGGTTGCCGATGCCAGGCAGGCGAAGTTGCGGAACATGCGATTCCCTCCGGGGGTGTGCACGGCGCGGTCAGCTGTCGGCGGAGGGCTCGGGGCCGTTGACGGCTCCGTTGGCGGTACCGGCGGAGCAGGTGACGATTTCAGTGACAGCACTGACGGCGCCGTTGGCCTGGGCGACGGTGTCGTTGACGATGTTGCCGGTCGTCTGGACGGGCGCGGCCGTCTTGCAGGAGGCGGCGGCAGCAGTGCCGGCCGACATCCCGACAAGACTGACGGCGAGCAAACCGGCCGTGCCGGCGAGCACGCCGATCTTCTTGAACAGGTCCATCGTCGTGTTGATCATTTGAGTCCGTCTCTTTTCTCTGGGGAATGGTCAGGGCCGTTGTCGCGGAGGATCCGGTTGATGCGCTTGCGAGAAATCTCTACCGGATACGGATGAGAATCCGAAAGAGTGGGGCCTCGCCGAAAGAGCCTGCCCCGGCGATCACCTCGGGAAGAGGAATCCCCTCATCGCCGGCGCCCTGAACGCCGGGATGCTTTTGCGTAGAAGCTTGGAAGGGTGCGCCTGCTTCCATGTGAAGAAGCCTTCACCTCAACGCGCCGTTGATGCGCTGGCCGAGGTGTGTGCCAGTAGGCGATTTCGATCCTCGGTAGTTCGATCGACCACCTGTAGTGGCCCGCCCGCGGCCATGTTTCCCACCTGCCGCCCGCCGCCCGGCACGACAGGCCGAGGAAGTAGACGGCATCAGACCGGGCCTGCCGGCTGCTCGGCACCGAGCGGCTGCACACCGCACACAGCTATGCGCCCCGAGACCCCGTCGCCGTCGGCGGCCAACTGCTCCTCGGGTACAACGCTCCGCCCGGACTGCGGTCCGAGACCGCCGGGAGCACTTCCGGGGACGTCTTCACGCTGCGCACCCTCCGGCGCGGCGGCGATCGCACCACCTTCGGCGACACCACCGACGGGGTCGCTCCCCGGACTGCTGGACGACCCCTCCTGCGCCTGCGAGTTCGGCGAGCCGTCTCGCTACTACCGCGCGGCGACCCTTCTACGGCTGCGGCACGTCGACGGCAAGCTGTCGGCCGTCTCCCGCACCGGGCCGCACCCCGGCGACCTACGCGTCCTGCGCCGGCGGCTGGACGCGGACGGAATGCCGCACTACCGCGACGCGCGCGGCAGCGCGGCCACGTCCTGCCGCCCTCCCACGACATCGCGGTGCCGTCGCCGCCCTCGACATGCTCGCCGACCGCGTCGCCGCCGTGGAAACCGCCATCACCCGGGCCGGCACGCAGGGCGCCGCGCCCGACGTGAGCGGCCCGGGACCGGACGGGAGCCGTCAGACCGGGGAGGGCCGCGACTCGTACAGCCGGGTGTGATAGCGGCCGGCGGCCTCCAGCCCGGCGGGGTCGTCGCCCGCGAGGAGGACCCGCTCCATGGCATTACGCTGCTCCGCCACCGTGGTGAACAGCCGCTGCGGATACGTCCGGGAGGCGTCCGTGCGCGTCGTCAGACCACGGGCCTCCAGACTGGCGGCGACCTGCCCGTAGGGGAAGGTGCGCAGCACGAACGCGCTCACCCACACCGGACGCCGCGTCCACTCCAGCAGCGCCTCGAAGGTCCGGTGGGTGACGTAGCCGACGCCCCCGGTGACCGTGATCAGCCCGGTGCGGCCGAGGGCCCGGCGCAACGGGAGGCTGGGGGAGGCGCTCTCCAGGTCCTCCGCGTACGCCTCGTCGAGCAGGCCGACGGCCAAGGCGTAGCGGATGGCGCTGTTTGAGGCGTCGAGACCGACAGCGGGTGACGCGTCCTCGCGGCGCCGCGAGGCGTAGAACTCCTTGTCCCGCCCGATGAGTTCGGCGGTGGTCAGGGAGTTTGCCTCCGGGCCGGTGTAATGGGCGTAGAGCTCGGCGAGGGAGACGTCGTGGTTGAGGAGGGCGGCGTTGATGCCGTAGGAGCAGCACACGTCGAGCACCGCGACCGGACCCTCACCGCCGTCCGTGTCGAGCGCGGCGCGCTCGGCACGGGTGCGGCGGAAGACGTCCTGGGCGTGGTGGGGGATCTCGTATTCCAGCGGGGCGAGCCGCCGGAAGTAGGCGCGGGGATCGGGCTCGTTGTAGATGTCGTGGAACCATGCCTTGCCCGTCGTGTCGCTGCTCCGGCTTTCGGCCATGCGCGTACCTCCGGGGGACGGTGGGACAGCTCTCCAGCGCGTGCCTAACGGACCCGTGGCACGAGCCGATAGGCCGCAGGGCTGGAACCGGTCAGGACACATGGTCCGCGCGTTGACGGCCGGGCACTCCGAAGTGTCCGAAACATACCTCGTGTGGGGTACACCGAACGGGGCCGGGCCCGCCGCACCGTGCTGCGCACACGAGCCGGACGGCGACAGCGGTACGGACCGCCCCCGGTGGTCACACCCGTACGAACCCCCGCTGCGCATACCTTGGCCGACAACCGCCCGTGCCTCTTCGGGCCCAGTCGACCGGAACGGACGTCACCCATGGGAATACTTCGAGCCGTCGCCCTGATGGCGGCCACGCTCACCGTCGGCCTCGTGGCCGGGCTGTTCTTCGCGTTCGCCTGCGCCGTCATGCCGGGGCTGCGCCGGTCCGGCGACCGGGCCTTCGTCGAGGTGATGCAGCGGGTCAACGCCGCGATCCTCAACGGGTGGTTCCTCTTCTGTTTCCTCGGCGCGCCGGCGTTCACCGGCCTGGCCACGGCGCTGCACTTCCGCGCCGACGGGCGGGCGGTGCTGCCCTGGACGATCGCCGGCCTCGTCCTCTACGCGGTCGTCCTGATCGTCACCGCGGCCGTCAATGTGCCGTTCAACAACCGGCTGGAGGCGGCCGGACCGCCGGAGGGCAGCACCGACGCGGCGGCCGTCCGCGAGCGCTTCGAGGCCGTGTGGGTCCGCTGGAACCTCGTCCGCGCGGTGGCCTCCGCGGCGGCGTTCGGCGCTCTCGCCTGGGCCCTGGTGCTGCACGGGCGGGCGGCCTGATCCGGGCGGCGCGCCCACGGACCGGACTTCCCCGGGGCGAACGGCCTGTGCGGCCCGGTTCGGCAACCGGTGCTTCGCCGGGACGCACCGGTTGCCGGCATCACCGGCATCACCCCGAGAACGTGAGCTCCCACCGGAGGTGAACCCCGCCGGTGGCGCCCACGCCCGGAGTGCTACGCGGGGACGTCGATCCCCGCGGCGGCGAGCCATTCGGTGATCCGCCGCGGCGGCCAGGCGCCGCTGAAGCGGAAGACCTCGGAGCCGTCCCGCATCAGGACGACGGTGGGAACGCTCAGGGCGTCGAACCGTTCCTGCGCCCACTCCGCCTCGTCGACATCGATCTTCACTCCGACCAGGTCGCCTCCGCACGCGTCGACGATGTCCTCGAGCACCGGCGTGAGCAGCCCGCACGGACCGCACCACGGCGCGGTCAGATCGATCAGTACCGGCACGGGACCCGCCAGCAGCCCGTCCAGGTCCGCCTCCCGGACGATGTCGCGGAGCACCCCGCCACGCTCCTCGGCGACGGCCGCCAACTCCTCGTCCATGTCCTCGTCCAGGACCGCGGCGTCGGCGGCGGCGCGGGCGAAGACGGCGGCGTTCCGCGGGGGCGCCGAGATGCCGTTGACCGCAAGGCCCGTGGACAGCAGGCGCTCCAGCACCGCGAGGTCGAGTTCGTGTCCGGGGCGCTCGGCCACGGACAGGTCGGTCAGCGGGGGAGCGAGCGTGAGCACCGCGTCGGCCAGCGCGTCGTCGACCGGGGTGTTCTCGACGGTGAGGGTGCCCAGGTTGTGCCGGCCCGCCAGCTGCCGGAGCGAGGCGGGCTCGAAGGCGCCGCCGCCACACAGCACCAGGGAGTCCAAGGAGGCGAGGGTCTCGGAGCCGGCCAGCGCGGCCAGCCCCGCGCCGGTGAACCGGGGGGAGTCCAGGACGAGGTCGCCCAGCGAGGACAGCCCGCCGAGCGCCCGCACGCCCTCGTCGGTGAAGTCGCCCGCCACGACGAGGGTGCGCAGCCCGCTCAGCTTTCCGACCGAGCGGAGCGTCTCGTCCGTCGCGCCGCCCAGGTCCACCACGACGAAGGTGTCGGGCGGCAGCTGGGCGAGGTCGGCCAGGCTGTGTCCGTCGGCGTCGGCCGCGTAGACGAGCTGGGCCTCGGCCGGGACCGTGACCGCTCCCCGGGGCGCGACCTCGACCGGGCCGCCCTCGCCGTCGGCCTCGGGCGCGGAGGGTTCGGTGTAGTAGACGACGGTGCCGGGCAGGCCCTGCTCGGGAAAACGGACGACGCGTGTGCTCATGGGCCCCATGCTAAACAGCCGACCCACCCTTCCCGGAAGGGCGGGTTCCGTGGCGGCCGGGGACTCGTCAGTGTTCAGGCCGCCGCCACGCGGGGTCGCGTCCGCTGAGCCCGATGACCCGGTCGAGGAGCGGGGCGTCGGCGGGCACCTCGACGACCGGGCCGAACGCGTCGCCACGGGCGTCCTGCTGGTCCGGTCCGGACATCGCGGAGACGAACGACAGGCACGCCTCCAGCTCCCGCGCGTCGGCCTCGTACGGCCGCCCCATGGCACGGGCGACGTCCCAGCCGTGCACCACCAGCTCGTTGAGGGCGATCCGCCCGGCCAGGTCGGCGGGCAGGTCGAGGCCCCCGGCACGGGTCGCGCCCGCCCAGGCGGCGGGCGCGCGCCAGGCGTCGCCGAGCGCGGCGAGCCGGGCGGGGACGCGGGTGCGCCAGTCGTCGTCCAGCCGGGCGGCGTGCCCGGACGGGCTCCGGGACGTCGCCCGGGCGCCGGATTCGGTGGCGTCCTTGGTGGCGGCGGCGGTGAAGGCCAGCGACAGCCCGTCGACGTGCTCGACGAGGTCGCCGAGGGTGTACCGCTCGCAGGGGGTCGGTGCGGTCAGCAGGCTGTCGGGGACACCGTCCACGAGGTCCGCCAGCCGCCGGGCCGCCGGCCCGAGGTCGAACATCGCCGTCATCGTGAGCTCCTTCGGCGCTTGTGCTCTCGATGGCGGGTTCTCAGAGCCGCGCTTTGATCAGGTCCTCCAGCGAGCCCTGCGGCACCTCGCCGTCGGGAGTGAGCTTGTCGACCGCTTCCGGCAGTGCCGCGGCCAGCTGGTCGGCGGCCTCCTCAGGGGCGATGCCCGCCTGCTGCGCGACCCGGTCCAGCGTTTGGTACGGCAGGGCCTGTGCGACCTCCGCGCCGGTGATCGGTTCGTTCGCCCCCGGCCCCACCCAGGACTGCGCCTTGCCCTCCAGGCCGCCGTCCCGGAGTTCGCTCAGCAGCGCGGCGAGCGGGTTCCCCCCGCCCTGCCCGCTGTCGCCGAGCGTGCCCAGGAGGGCGGCCAGCAGATTGCCCGTCCCGCTGCTCCGCCCGCCGCCGAGCAGCCCGCCCAGCAGTCTTCCCAGGTCGTCATCCGCCATGTCCCACGCCTTTCCCGGTAGCGGGCCGGGTGGCGGCGCGTGGCACGGCCGCCACCCGGCTCCTGTCTTCCGATGCTTACCCGTGGCGGCGGCTTCCGGCCTGGTGAGCGGGGCATGTTCACCCGTACGTAGCCGGTGACCTTCCGGCGCGGCGCGCAGCGGGAGGAGTGGCCGCGCGGCGGCCCGTCACTCCACTGGCCGCGAAGGCGGCGATGCCTGTCGAGTGGATGACGCGCGGCACGCAGTTCCATTTCATGATCGCGTGGGGTTGGGGAAGTGGAGCGGAGAGCAATGCCGTGGACCGCGTGCCCTCCACGTGCCCTGGCGCGAAAGTGACGTCGGCGCCCAGGGAATCGCCCGTTGCGACGGGCGCGTTGCACTCGATCCGAGTGAACCCGGGGCCCGGTGGGGCCACTTGGATCGGCCTGTGGGCCGCCCTCGGTCGGTATTGACCCTTTTCGCCCGGGCCAAGTCGCCCTGTGTACCAGGTCCGTACGCCGCCGTGTAACAACTCCGTATAAGCCACCGCGCGCGCCCCGCTCCACAGTATTACTGGTGCCTCACAGCGAGCGGTACGACCCGGAGGAAGCCCTATGGGTAGGCACAGTCAGCCCAACCGTGTGGTGCGCGCGCATGCCACGGCGATCAAAGCGGCCACCATGATGGGCGTGGCGGGGGCACTGGCCTTCACCTTTCAGACGACGGGCGGCAACACCGCCGCCGAAGCCCGGTCCGAGCCCCGTTTCGAGCCGATGCCCGACCCCGCCGACGACACGGCCGAGCCCACCGCCGCCACGCACCGGGACAAGAGCGGGAAGCCGGCCGGGGCGAAGCCCGCCGGGCCGTCCGACGTCACCTTCTCCGCGGAACCGAAGGTCCGGCACACGGTGCGACAGCCGACGGGGCCCGTGACACCGCCGCCGCGGGCGGCCGGGGCGCCGACGGGCCCGTCCGCGGCCGCGACCGATGTGTCCTCCCTCCCGGCCGTCGCCACCGACGCCGCCGCGGATGCCGTCTCAGGGGCGGCATCCGGGGTATCGGGGGCGGTCTCCGCACCCGAGCGGGCCGTGGTACCGCCTCCGGTGCCCGCGCCCGCCCCCGGTGCGCCCACCGCGCCGGCGGCACGTCCGGCGGGCGGCGAGTCCGCCCAGCGGCAGGCGCCGCTGAGCGGGGTGGTCGACGGGCTGCTCGGTGGCGTCACCGGCGTCACCGGCGGTCTGCTGGGCCGCTGAACGCACAGCCGACACCCAGGGGGGCGCCGTCAGCTCCGGCCGGCGGTCACCGTGAGCAGATCCACGACGTCGCGCAGATCGCCGCGGCGGCGGAACGCCTCCCGCTGCCGGTCGGCTCCGCCGCCGAGCAGGCGTCGGCGCTGCCACAGGTCCCGGACGAGGGGCAGCTCGCCCGCCGCCTCCAGGGCGGGCACGGCACGGTGCAGCAGCCGGTCGACGGTTTCGGCCGCCGGGTGCTGGTCCCCCGTCGCCGGGTCGACGCCGCGCCCGGTCAGACCGTCCCGGGCCGCCCGCCAGTGCGCCGCGCGCAGCAGGGCGTCGGGGACGTCGGGGGCCGGGACGCCGCGCCGTACGTCGGCCAGCAGCACCGCCGCCAGCGCGCGCGCGAGGCCGGCCAGCAGGATCACGGTGTCCACGTCGGCGTTGACGTCGGTCACCCGGATCTCCACGGTGGGGCAGTGCTCGGAGGGTCGGGCGTACCAATAGACCATCCTGCGGTCCACCATCATGCCGGAGGTGACGAGGGAATCCACGAGCGTGTCGTACGCCGTGGCGTCGGGGAGCAGGGGGGCGGGGCCGGCGCCCGGCCATTGGGCCCAGCGCATCGTCCGCCAACTGGCGTATCCGCTGTCCCGGCCCGCGTGGAACGGCGAGTTGGCGGCGAGTGCCTGGAGTGCGGGCAGCCAGGGCCGGAGGTGGTTGGCGAGCTGCACGGCCTGTTCCCGGTCGGCGACCCCGACGTGGATGTGGCAGCCGCAGACGCCGGTGCCCTGGTCCCCGCTGACCAGTGGGCCGTACTCGCTGGCCATTCGCAGATAGCGGCTCTGGTCGGTGACCTCGATCGGGCCCCTGGAGGGAACGATCACGGTGCCGGACGCCACTGCCCGGCAGCCGTACTCGGCGGCGGCCGCCGCGACGCCGGCGCGCAGTCGGTATAACTCCTTGTACAGACCGTCGAGCGTGGTGACGGGGTGCGTGCGTGTCTCGACCATGTTCGGGAAGATCTCGGCGCCGATCTGGTCGCCGAGAACGCTCTGGGCGCCCTTGATGACCACCGGCGCGCAGTTGACCGCGGCTCGGGAGTGGCTGTCGACGAGGACGAACTCCTCCTCGATGCCCAGGGTGGGTATGTCGTCGGACGTCAAAAGCGGCGGATCGCTCGAAGAACCGATGTGCCGTATCGTCCCATCGCCCATCGCGCCAACTCCTCCTGCTGGTAGGTGTGATGATGGACTTGCCGGGGCCGGGCTGTTTCGTTTTTCCTGAAGGCGCCGTACCGTTCGTTCGGCTTCCCGGCGGCGGTCCACGCGCGTCGCCCTCGGCCGGTGGAGGAACGGAATCGTCGAGCTGTTCGCCCCTGCGGGCGAGGAGTCGGACCCGCCGACCGTCATCAGCACTCCCTCGGCGCCAGGGGGGAAACCCATGGTGATGGGCGCCGGTCAAGCCGTCAATATGGGTCGGACCCGGTCAGGACGCGGACGGAACCGGTGCCAAACGGGCAAAGCCCCGATCCGGGCGGCCGGGGCCGCGCCGGTGTCGGGGCCGGTGCCGAGCGCTTCTAACCTGCGGTGACGGGCTCCTGGGACAGGCTCCGGGCGCGCAGCCCGATGCCGTAGCGGCGCAGCAGCAGGACCGCCGTGGTGGCGAGGCCGACAAGCAGACCGAGCCAGATACCGAGGGTGTCCAGACCCGCCGCGTACCCCAGCAGCCAGGCGGCGGGCAGGCCGACGAGCCAATAGCCGATGAGGGTGATGCGGAAGCCGCTCTTGGTGTCGTCGAGGCCACGCAGCAGACCGACACCGATGTTCTGGGCGCAGTCGAAGAACTGGAGGAAGGCGATGACGAAGAGCAGTTGGGTGGCGATGGTGACGGCCTTCCCGTCGCCCTCGGCGTCGGCGTCGAGGAACGGACTCAGCACCAGGCCGGGCAGCGTGGCGTAGACGACGGCGACGACGGCCATGACGGCGGCGGCACAGGCGAGGGCGGTGTTCTTGATGCGCCGGGCGGCGTCGGTGCGGCCGAGGGCGAGCTCGCGGCTGACGTTGATGGACGCGGCGTGGGAGAGCCCGACGGCGACCTGGAAGACGATGTAGACGAGCTGGTTCACGGCGGTGTGGGCGGCGAGGGCGGCACTGCCGAAGGAACCGGCCATCAAGGCGGTGACCGAGAAGAAACCGGCCTCCGAACCGTAGGTCGCGGCGATGGGTACGCCCAGCCGGACGAGTTCGCGCACGGTCGCCCGGTCGGCGCCCAGGAGGTTGAGGCTGAGCAGCGGGGCGAGAACGGTGTCCCTCTTCGCCGAGAGGTACAGGGCGAGGAAGGAGAGGAGGTAGACGGTCGAGGTGGCCACGCCGATGCCGGGCAGACCCAGTTCGGGCAGCCCCCAGGTGCCGTGGATCAGCAGCCAGTTCAGGCCGGCGTTGACGGCTACCGAGGCGATGGTGATCCGCAGCAGCGCCTGCGGGCGGCGCATGCCGACGGTGAACTGCCGGATGGCCTGGAACCACAGGCACGGCAGCAGCCCCGGGGCCAGTGCCGCCAGCATCGTCCGCGCGCGGTCGGCGACCGCGGCGTCCTGGCCGAGCCAGGTGAGGGCCTGCCCGATGAGGACCATCAGGACGGCCCCGACCAGTCCGGCGAGCGTGGCCACCGCCAGGCTCGCGCGGACGATCCCGACGACCTCCGCGTCCGCCGCCGACGCGTCGGCGCCGTTCGTGTCCGCCCGCTCGGCACGGGCCGCGGCGGCCGCGATCCGGTTGCCCACCGAGGTGACGAGGCCCACGCCCATGGTGCGCAGTTGGTTGAAGATGACGATGGCCAGCCCGCCGGCCGCCAGGGCCCGGGTGCCGAGCAGCCCCATCATCACCGTGTCGGTGGTGGTCAGCGCGACCTGGGCGAGTTGGGTGAGGACGAGGGGGACGGCGAGGGTGGCCAGCGCCCGGCTGTCGCGGAGAAGGGTGAGCGGCTGTAGGGAAGGCATCAGTTCCTGCGCAGCTTCGTCAGCGTTTCGTCGATCTCGCGCTCCACGACGGGGTCGATCAGATCCCGGGCGTTCATCCAGTCGTCGTTGAAGACGGTGTCCAGGTACTTCTCGCCGCCGTCGTTGACCAGCGCGACCATGGTGCTGCCCGGCGGCAGCGACGGCAGCCGGGTCAGCGCCTCGTGCACGACGCCGCCCGCGGAGCCGCCGATGAGCAGGCCGGTACGGGCGACGGCCCGGGCGGTCGCGAACGCCTCGACGTCCCCGACCTTCACGCCCTCGTCGATCAGGTCGAAGTCGACCAGCGCGCCGATCTCGGCGCCTTCGGGGGTGCCGGTGCCGGACTGGTAGTAGTCGTGGGCGGGGCCGCCGAAGGCGATGGAGCCCTTCGGCTCCACGCCGATCGTCCGCACATCGGGGACGAGCTTGCGCAGTTCCCGGGTGGTGCCGCACAGGGCGCCGCCGGTGCCGACCGCGCCGATGAGGACGTCGATGCGGCCGTCGAGGGCCTGGTGGAGCTCGTGGGCCACGGGGAAGTAGCCGACGCCGTTGCTGGGGTTGTTGTGCTGCTCGGTGAAGACGGTGTTGTCCTGGCCCTGGGCCATGTCCTCCGCGAGCTCCTCACGGGCGGCGGTGGCGAGTTCCTCGGTACCGTCGTCGGCCACGTAGACGAGTTCGGTGCCCAGTGCCTTCATCCCGCGCAGCTTGTCCACGCAGGCGTGGTGGTCGACGACAGCGGTGAAGGTGTAGCCGCGCTCGGCGGCGATGACGGCGAGTCCCAGGCCGGTGTTGCCGGAGGTGGACTCGATGATGCGGCCGCCGGGGCGCAGCTCGCCGCGGGCCTCCGCGTCGAGCACCATCTGACGGGCCATGCGGATCTTGGCGGTGCCGGTGGGGTTGTACATCTCCAGTTTGAGGAGCAGCCGACTGCCGTTCTCGGTGCGGCACAGCTCGAACAGCGGGGTGTATCCGATGAGGTCGGATATGCGGGAGACCACGGCGGGGCGCGTCAGAGCCTCGTTCATGGGGGAGCTCCTGTGGCAGGCGGGGCGGGGCGGGGCGGGGAGGAGGAGGTCAGCAGGCGGGGCGGCGGTCCAGGCGCCAGCGCGGTCGCCCGCCGGTGTCGTCGAGGACGACCTTGGGCGGCAGCGGCAGATCGTGGAACGGTGATTCGTTGGAGTCCATCTGGTACCCGGCGGTGTTGGGGTAGACCAGCAGATCACCGACCGAGGGACGGGCGGGGAAGGGGATTTTTCGCCAGGTCAGCAGATCCGACTCCAGACAGCTCGCACCCCCCACGGCCGCGGGGAAGGCGGCGGTGCCGACCGGGTCGGGCAGCGCCCGCCCGTCCGGGGTCACCAGCACCGGGTCCGGGAGGTACTCGCTGTTGAACCACTGCTCGGACAGGCTGAGGCTCGTCCCGTCGACGGTGACGATCCCGTATCCGTCGCGGTCCTTGACGCCCTGGACGCGGAAGACGGAGGCGCCGGCCCGGTCCAGCAACGCCCGTCCGGGCTCCATCAGCAGGAGAGTGCCGCTCTCGCGGAGTCTGCCTGCCAGGCTGTCCTGGCCGCCCTCGGGGACGGCGGCCAGGACAGCCCGCAGGGCGTCCGCCCCGGCGACCGGCGAGTGGTACGGGTAGAAGTCGGGGGCCGAGAAGGACTTGTGCGCGTGGTAGTGCTCGGGCCGCTGCGCCGCCAGGAAGGCGTGCCAGTCGTCGGCCGCGGCGTAGTCGACGGCGAAACCGCCGCCGATGCTGATCCGGTCGGCCTGGAGCCCCATGACGCGGGCCTTGAGACAGAGGTCGACGAGCTGCCCGGCGAGGTCGGCGCGCGGCTGGGTGGCATAGCCGGACAGATGGAAGCTGAACCCCTCCATCCGGACGGCGTCGCCCGCCCGTACGCACCTCTCCAGCGCCTCGGCGAGCTCGTCCCCGTCCAGGCCGAAACGGCTGTGGGACTGTGCCGGGGGGAGTCGGCGCAACAACAGCCGGGCGGGGCGGACCGTGCCGGCGCGCGCCAGCGCGATGAGCCGGTCCAGCTCGTCGAGGGAGTCGACGGCGGTCAGGGCGCCCTGGAGGACGGCGATCCGCAGCAGTTCCTCGTGCTTGGCCGGACCGGTCACCACGACGTCTTCGCCGCGCACCCCGTGGCCGAGGGCCCCGCGGAGTTCGCCGAGGCTCGCGACGTCCACTCCGGCGCCGGTGGCCGCGCAGCGTTCGATCCACGCGGCGGCCTTGTTGGCCTTCTTCGCGTAGTACACGTGCCCGTCCACCCCGGCCTCGTCCAGCGCCGACCGGAACGCGGCGAGGTTGTCGTCGAAGCGGTGCGGGAGCAGGAAGTGGAAGGGGCCGCCGAAGGCATGGGCCAGCTCGTGCGGCAGACCGCTGTCGAGGATCGCGTCCGTCTGGAGGTCGGGGTGCGCGGGCAGCGTCGGCAGCGCGGGCCCGGGGCGCGCGGTCACCGCCACAGCGGCACCCGCGTCCCCAGGCCCAGCTCGATGGCGAGCTGCGCGAACCGGTGGCCGAGGGCGATGTCGGTGACGACCAGACCGCTGTTGTAGGCGAAGATCCGCTCTTCCGGTGCGGTGCGGCCGACGGCGGCGCCCGCGAGAACCGGGGGGAACTCGGTGTCCACGGCGGGGAAGTTGCCGTCGGTGTCCGCCATGTCGGTCCCCGTGACCTTCATCTGGGCCTCGCTGGTGGCCACGACGCGGTCGGCGCGGAGCAGGGTCGAGGGGGCCAGCCCGTGGCCGACGAGGATCGACAGCGTGCCGGGCTTCAGATCGTCCGCCTCGACGGCCGCGGGCGTGTGGGCGCCCGCCGTCGCCACGATGACGTCGGCTTGCGCCGCGGCGGCCCGCACGTCGGTGACGACCTCGACGTCCCGGTCGGGGAAGTGGGCGCGCAGCTGCGCCCGAACCGCCTCGATTCCCTCCGGGTGGGTGCCGAAGAGCATCAACCGGTCCAGGCCGGGCAGCGTGGTGAGCAGGAACGGCAGGGCCAGCCGCCCTTGCGTGCCGGTGCCGATCACCAGCGCGCTGCGGGCCCCGGGGGCGGCGCACTCGCGGGCCAGCAGGGCGGAGACGGCCGGGGTGCGCAGCGAGCCGATGCGGCCGCAGTCCATCATCGCCACGGGCAGGCCGGTGACGTCGTCGTAGAGCGCGAGGGCGGTGTAGTAGTGCTGCTCCTCACGGCCCTTGTCCAGACCGTGCTTGTACGAGGTCTTGATGGCGACGACATCGCGGGAGCCGTCGCGGCCGAGCATCGCGTACGAGACGGAGTGGCCGTCGGAGGGCTTGACGGTGAGCTTGCGCGGGTTGTCCGACCGGCCGGCGGCCAGCGTGCGGTAGGCGCCCTCGACGGTGTCGACGACATCGGTGAGGGTGATGTCGATGCCCGCGAGGTCACTGGTGGACAGCAGGCGCAGGGTCGTGTGGTCGGTGGGGGCGTCGACCGCGTCGGATATGCAGGGGTCGCCGGTGGCGGCGGTGGTGTCGGTCATCTCTCGCTCCTCGTCTGCTGGTTGCCGGAAGGGGGGAAAGGGAGGAAACGGGGAAGGGGGAACGGGGGACGGCGGGTCAGGCGGCGCGGGCCTCGACGGCGGCCTGGCCGTAGCCGTGTTCGGCGGCCTCGGCCGGAGGGCGGGTGTCGCGGCCGGGGACCCGTACGGAAGCGCGCTTGAGCCAGCGGTCGGTGCCGTCGTAGCGGGCCGTGAAGGGGACCCGGCCGTGCACGACGAGGTCGTTGTCGACGACCAGCACCTCGCCGGGGGCGAGGCTCACCGCGACCGAGACGCGGGCGAGTTCGGCCTCCAGGCGCCGGTAGGCGGCCCGGTGCTCGGGCGTGGCCCGCTCCAGCGGGGTGTACGCGGGGTCGAAGCGCAGGGTGAGGCCGTCGGGGGACCGCCACAGGGTGGGGACGTCGGGCGGGAGACCCTCGAAGCCGCGCGCCTCGGTGTAGGCGTCGTCGGGGAGGATGGGCAGCGCGGGGCGGGTGAGCGTGTCGAGGTCGGCGTCGTCCAGCCGCACCTTGCGGATGCTCGCGGCGGTGGTGGCGATGCGGTCGTGGTTGCGCAGGCAACCGAGCATCAACAGATGGGCCCGGCCGGGGTGGAAGGCGTCCTCGGTGTGCGGGCTGAGGAGGACGTCGCTGCTGGCACCGGTCTGCTCCTGCTCGTGGCCGGGGGCGGGGACGATGTTGTGGACGAACCGCCCGTTCTGCTGCCCCTGCCAGGCCAGGGGGGTGCCCATGACCGTGGCGAGCAGCAGCATCACGAGGTCGTGGACGGCTCCGCTGCCCCCGGCGGCGGCCCACCCCGCGGGCGTCGGGCCGATGCCCGCGTCGTCGACGCGCAGGCCGCGCAGCACGAACAGGCCGTCGTCGGTGTCGACGGGCCGCAGCTCGTGCCGGATCGGCTCGCTCAGCTCCGCGGCCGATTCGGCTACACGGGCGAGGAGTCGGGGGGAGGTGGCGGAGGTGCCGAATTCGGCGAGGATCTTCGCGGCGGCGCGGTGGAGTTCGGCGGCCGGGGCGGCATCGAGCAGGCGGACGGGCGCGGCTCCCGTGCTCATGGCGAATTCATCCGTTTCGTGAGGTGGGGACTTCGGGTGGGGCGGAGGTTCCGATTCCGGGCACGGTGCGGGAGGTGCCGTGGGCAGGGCGGAGTGCGCTCGACGCCCTGGAAGAGGGGTGCGGCCCGTGGCGGAAACACGGCAGTCGGCGTCAGCGGTCGCCGAGGAAACTACCATCCAAATTAGGTAAGGCAAACCTTACCGAACGGTAGTCCACTTCGCCCGATTTTCAGCAATTCATGGGCGTGAAGCGGAGGTTGGGGCCGATTCGTCTTTCGGTTCACTGCTCACGCACAATTGCGATCAGGGTTCGTTTTAGGGTAGCCAAACCTAAGTAAGTGCAACTGCGGCGGAACGAGGACCACGTGAATTGGACAAGGCGCCAGGCGCTGTGGGCCGGCGGGGGCGTGGGCGCTGCCGCGCTGCTCGCCGCCTGCGGGGGCGGCAAGGACGACGCGGCCTCCTCATCGGCGGACTCCGCCGGTGGCACACCCAGGAAGGGCGGCACGCTCCGCATAGGTGCGCTCGGCCGCGCCTCCGCCACCACGCGTGACCCGCACGGAGTCCAGGGCAACGAGAGCGACTACCTGATCATCGCCCTGGTCCATGACACCCTCACCGCACCGGGCCTCAAGGACAACACCGTCGGCCGCCTCGCCTCCGGTTGGAAGTCGTCCGACGACCTCAAGACCTGGCGCTTCACGATCGCCAAGGGTGCGACCTTCCACGACGGCTCGCCGGTCACCGCCGACGACGTGGTGTGGTCGCTGCGCAGACTCCGCAACACCCCCGCGGGCGCGGGCCGGCTGCCGGGCATCAAGGCGGAGAACATCACCGCCGACGGCAAGGACACCGTCGTCCTCGTCTCCGACGACGCCAATGCCGAACTGCCGCTGCTCACCCGCCTGTCGACGTTCGTCCTCAAGAAGGACACCCCCGACAAGGAGATCGCCAAGGCCCCCGGCGCCGGTCCCTTCACACTCGATTGGTTCCGCGGCGGCAACGCCCGTCTGCTGCGCAACGACACGTGGCACGGCGGACCGGTCCACCTCGACGCCATCGAGGTGACCATGTTCGAAAGCCCCCAGGCCATGGCCAACGCGCTGCTGGGCGGCCAGATCGACGTCGCCTCCAACGTGGGCGCCGTCGCCGCCCGGACCGCCGCCTCGCGCAAGGACATCCAGGTCACCCGCCGTCCCAACGACATGGCGATGCCCATCGTCATGCGGACCGCCGAGGGCCCCTTCGCCGACCCCAGGGTCCGCGAGGCCATGAAGCTCGTCGTCGACCGCGACGCCATGGTCAAGCAGGTCCTCTCCGGCTACGGCACCGTGGCCAACGACATCCTCGGCACCGGCGACCCCGCCTACGCCAAGGACGTCCCCCAGCGCCGACGCGACCTCGACAAGGCCAAGAAGCTCCTGGAAGAAGCCGACTTCGACTTCTCCAGGACCTACGAGCTCGTCACCACCGAGGACATCGCGGGGCTCGCCGAATCCGCGACCCTGTTCGCCACCCAGGCCCGCGAGGCCGGCATCAAGATCAAGGTCGTCAAGCAGGAGTCCGGCGCCTTCTACGAGAAGACCTGGCTCAAGGGCGACCTCTACACCAACTACTGGGGCACCAACGACTCCGTCATCTTCTTCGCCTCGAAGACCATGGTGACCGGTGCCGGGCAGAACGAAGCCGGCTGGTCGGAGAAGACGTTCGACGACACCTACCGCAAGGTCATCGGCACCGCCGACAAGAAGGCCCGCGCCACCTCCCTGCGCGAGCTCCAGAAGATCGAGCACGAGAAGTCCGGCTATCTGCTGTGGGGCATGGCCGACGGCATCGACCTGGCCGCCCCCAAGGTGCGCAACCTGCCCAAGCTGCCCGGCTACGGCCGGGTCCAGCTCGAGAACGTCTGGCTGGCGCGTTGAGCCACACGAAGACCGTACGGGTGGGTGCCGCCGCCGACGAGGTGGCGGCACCGGCCCCGCGCCGTGCCGCGTCGTCGGCCGCCCGTATCGCCGTCGTGCTCGCCAAGCGGGTCGTGCTGCTGTGCGTCCTGCTCGCCGTCGTCTTCGCCGCGATCGAACTGCTCCCCGGCGACGCGGCGTCCGCCGCCGCCGAGCGGGGCGAAAGCGCCGCGGACACGGCGGCCCGCCGTCATCTGCTCGGCCTGGACCGGCCGTTGTGGGAGCGGTTCGGTGACTGGATGACGGCGCTGCCCACCGGCGACCTGGGCACCTCCGCACGCGGGGAGCGCGTCACCGACCTGCTGTCCGCGCCCCTGCCCAACACGCTCCTCCTCGGCGGCGCCGCCTTCGCCCTGACCCTCGTCTCGGCCCTCGCCCTGGGCTGCTGGGCTGCCACCCGGCCCGGTGGCCCGGTCGACCGCGTCATCGGCCTCACCTCCACCGTCACCCTGGCGCTGCCCGAATTCGTCGTCTCCGTGGGTCTGTTGCTGCTCCTGTCGCTGTGGACCGGCTGGCTGCCCGCCGCCACCATGACCACCGCCGACGGCTCACCCGCCTCCTGGACCATGCTGGTCATGCCGGTCCTGGCCCTCGCCGTCCCGCAGACCGGCTGGAACGCCCGTATCGTCCGCGGCGCCCTGGCCGACCAGGCCGCGGCCCCGCACGTGATCGCCGCCCACCTCGACGGACTGGCACCCCGTCGCGTGCTGCTCCGCCACGCCCTGCCCGGCGCCTGGCCCGCCATCGCCACCGGAGCCGCCACCTCCACCGGCATGCTGCTCGGCGGCGCGGTCGTCGTCGAGACCCTTTTCAACTACCCCGGGCTCGGCACCGTCCTGGCCGGATCCGTCGCCGATCGCGACACCCCCGTCATCGCCGCCGTGGTCGCCTGCACGGGAGCCGTCATCAGCCTCGTCCTGCTGGGCGCGGACCTCGTCCGCGCCCGCACCCTGGGAGCCCGCCCATGAGCGCCGACGCCCTCGCCACGCCCCGGCCCCGCCGCCCCCGGGCGCGCGCCCTGGTGCGGGTGGCGCCCGGCCTCCTGCTGACCCTGCTCGCCCTCGCCGGACCGCTGCTCGCGCCGCACCCCCTCGACAAGCCCGTCACCGCCCCCTACGCCGAGCCCGGCGGCCCGGCGGTCCTCGGCGGCGACCAGCTCGGCCGTGATGTGCTGAGCCGGATGCTGTACGGCGGCAGTGAACTCATCGGCAGCGCGCTCGTCGTGGCCCTCCTCGTCACGGCCGTCGCCACCGTGCTGGGCTGCTTCGCCGTCCTGCGCCCCACCCTCGGCAGGCTCCTCGAGCGCGGCGCCGACCTCGCCATCCTGCTGCCACCGGTGCTGGGCATGATGCTCCTCGCGCTGGCCTGGCCCGGTGGCGGACGCCTCGCCGTGATCGTCGCCGCCGTCGCCCTGGGCGTCCCCTACGCGGTGCGCGTCGTCGCGAGCGCCGCCGCGCCCGTCGCCGCCCGCGGCTTCATCGAGGCGGCCACCGCGAGCGGGGAACGGCTGTGGTACCTGGCCCTGCGGGAGATCCTGCCCAATCTGCGCGCCACCGTCCTGGCCCTGTTCGGGCTGCGCTTCGTGGCCGCCGTCTACGTCATCGCCATGGCCGGCTTCCTCCAACTGGGACCCCAGCCACCCGAAGCCGACTGGGCCCTGATGATCCGCGAGAACGCCGCCGGCGCCCTGCTCAACCCGTGGGTCGTCCTCGCGCCCGGCGCCGCCGTCGGCCTGCTGGCCGTCAGCGTCAACCTCGCCGCCGACGCCCTCGCGCCCACCGCGGGCCGCACGGCGGTGACCGCCCGATGACCCCGGCCGACCCCACACCCCGTACCGCGGAGGAGCCCCGCCCGGCCATGACCGACCACCCCACCGCGGTACGGGTCACCGACCTGGCCGTTCACCTGCCCGGCGGACCGGAACTGCTCGCGCCGACCACCCTCGCCCTGCGCCGCGGCCGCGTGAGCGCCCTGACCGGCCCCTCCGGCTCGGGCAAGACCACCCTGCTGCGCGCCGTCATCGGCGACCTCCCCGGCGGCGCCCGGGTCGCGTCCGGCACGGTCGACGTGCTCGGCCACGATGTCTTCGCCCTCCCCGCGGGCCGGCTGCGCGACCTCCGCCGCCACCGGGTGGCCTACGTCGGCCAGGACCCCGGCTCCGCCCTCAACCCCCGCATGCGCGTCCGGCACCTCGTCGCCGAGACCGCCGTCGACCCCTCCCTCCGGGCCGTCCTGGGCCTGCTGGCCGAGTGCCGCCTGCCCACCGGCACCGGGCTGCCCGACCGCCGCCCGGGCGCCCTCTCCGGAGGCCAGCAGCGCAGAGTCGCCCTCGCCCGGGCGCTGGCCCGCGAACCCGAGGTCCTCCTCCTCGACGAGCCCACCGCGGGGCTCGACACCGCCCTGCGCGACGAGATCGCCGACCTGTTGTGCCGCCTCGCCACCACCCGGAACCTCGCCGTCGTCCTCGCCTGCCACGACCCCGAACTCGTCGAGCGCTGCGCCGACGACGTGATCGACCTCGGTACGGCCCGAACCCCGGCGGCACCGTTGGCCGTCCCCGCGCCCAAGGTCCGTCCGGCGGACCGTCGTGGACCGGCCGGCGACGCCGGGTGCGTGCGATCGCACGGCGGAGGACCGCCCCTGTACCAGGCGCACTCGGGCGACCGGGACAACGCCGCGGGCGTGCGTGCCGGACGTCGGGAGCCCACGAAGACCCGCCTGACAGGCCCTGTGCGGCCCCGCCCGGAGCGCCCCGACGCCGTCGCACCGGGCTCGGGACTGGCCGCCCACCGCATCGAGGTGGGTTTCACCCAGGGCGGGCGGACCCACCGGGCCCTGACCGGAGTCGACTTCGCGGCGGCCCCCGGTGCCGCCGCCGGAGTCGTCGGTCCCTCCGGCTCCGGCAAGACGACGCTGCTGCGGGTGCTGGCCGGACTGCAACGCCCGGCCGCCGGAACCCTCACGCTCGACGGGCGGCCCCTGCCGGCGACCGCCCGCGCCCGCGATCGCGACCGACAACGCCGCATCCAATTGGTCCCGCAGAACCCACTCGGCGCCCTCAACCCCACCCGCACCATAGGGGCCACCCTCGCCCGGCCCCTCCGTCTCCACCGGACCACGCCGAAGCCGGACATCGCCGGACGCGTCACCGGGCTCCTCCACGACGTCGGCCTGCCCGCCGACTTCGCCGGGCGCTACCCCCACGAACTCTCCGGCGGTCAGCGCCAACGCGCCTCCATCGCCCGGGCTCTGGCCCCCGATCCCGATGTCCTGCTGTGCGACGAGGTGACCTCCGCCCTCGACGCGGACACCGCCACCGCCGTCATGGAGCTGCTCACCCGGCTCAGGGACGGCCGCGGGCTGACGCTCGTCCTCGTCAGCCACGAACTCCCTCTCGTCGCCGCCTACACCGACACCGTCCACCTCCTCGAGGAGGGACACGTCACGGCCACCGGCCCCACCGCGGAGCTGCTGCCGACGACCGGGTGAACACCGCGCGGGGGCGGGGCGGTGAGCAGGCGATGGCGCGGAACGCACCCGCGAGAAGCGGAAACCTGGTCGCCGGGCTCCGTCCGCTCCTACCATGGCCGGTATCCGGGGGAGAGGTGGGGCAGTGGCGCGCAGAACCATGGATCCGGGGGGCCGGGTCGAGAAGGCCGTCTCCTGGACCATCAAGAACCTCGACGGAGTCGTCGCCACCGGCGCCGCCCTCATCATCGGTCTGCTGGACATCTTCGACCAGAACATCGACGGCAACGTCACCTCCGGCGCGACCCTGCTGGTCCTGGCGGCGCTCGTCTTCGGGACGCTGACCGAGCGACGGCGGCGGATGGCGGACATCCGCGAGGCGACCACCGGAACCCGGCACGCGCTCGAAGACCTCACCATGGTGCGGTCGTTGTCCGGCGCCGAGCTCGAACGGGCCCTGGAGCAGGCGCGCCAGAACACCGACCACTGGATCTTCAAGGGCGGCACCGGTACGTATCTGCGCGCCGTGACCCTTCCGGTCTGCGTCCGGGAGGCGCAGCGCCAGCGCCGCTCCCTCTCCATGAAGATCGACATCGTCAACCCGGCCGACGACCAGGCCTGCGCGGCGTACGCCCGCTTCCGGCAGACCTTCGCCCACCGGCTGGACGTCGTACCGCCCGACGCCTGGAGCGCCGACCGGACCCGCAAGGAGTCCTTCGCCACGGTGCTCGCCGCCTGCTGGTACCGGCAGCGGCTGGACACCCTGGAGATCGGTGTCCACCTCTCCTCCGTCGTGCCCACCCTGCGCTTCGACCTGTCCGCGTCCTGCCTGATCATCACTCAGGACGACCCCCGCCGGGTCAATCTGCTGGTCGAGCGGAACCGGCCGCTCTACGACTACTACGTCACCGAACTCCACCAGAGCCGGGAGCAGGCGGTCACCCTCGACCTGATCCGCACCGAGCCCCTCGGCGATGAGCCGACGGTCGACGAGGTGTACCGGCTCTTCGACGGGCTCGGGCTGCCCCTCCCCGCCGCGTTCACCGACCGGGACGTCAGCGACATCATCGACAAGGCGCTGCACCCGGAGAATCCGTACCGGAGGTGAGCTTCGAGTGCGCAAACCCGTGGACTACCGACTGTTCGAACGGGCCGTGGACGGAAGCGAGGCGGTGGCGGAGCTGTTCGACGCGGCCGCCTCGGCCCTCGACGAGATCGCCTCCGGGCGGCGCGAGCTGCACGCCGTCCGCCACCCGCTCGGCTTCCTGTGCCTGCCCGTGGAGCGCGACGGCGACCGCGGCGTCTGTCTGCACGTCTTCGGCACCGGCACGACCGGTCCGCGCCCGGCACCGACCACCTCGCCCGTCCACTCGCACAGCTGGGAACTGACCAGCTGTGTGCTGTACGGCAGTGTGGGCAATCTGCGGGTACGGGTGCGCGAGCGCCCGGAAGTCCCCACCCACCGTGTCTTCGAGGTGCGCAGCGATCCCGCCGGGGTGGACGACATCAGGCCGACTTCGCGCCTGGTGAGCTGCGAACCCGGCCCCGAACAGACGGTCGTCGGAGGGGAGATCTACACCCTCCCGGCGGGTGAGTTCCACACCTCCGTCGTACCGCGCGGCAGCACCGCCGCCACCCTGCTGCTCGGCCGTTCGCGACCCGGGCGCTTCGACCTCTCCCTCGGGCCGGTGCATGGCCGGGGCCACCGGGTGGTACGACAGACATGCGACGCCGCTCAGACGGCCCGGACAGCCCGCACTGTCCTCAGGAGGATCGATGCGCCTCATCCCCGATAGCACCCACGGCCGGGCCGCGGCCCACGACCCGGACGGCCCCGACGGGGAGTTCGCGGGGCCGTTCACGGCCGAGCGGCGACTGGCCGTCGCCGCCGCGCGGGAGGCGGGCGCGCTGCTGCGCTCGCGCTTCCAGGACGACTACGGCATCCGGGCCAAGGGGGACCACGGCGATGTGGTCACCGAACTCGATCTGATGGCCGAGCGCCTGGTCGTCGGGCGGATCCGGGACGGCTTCCCGCACGACCGGATCCTCGCCGAGGAGGCGGGCACGCTGGACGGCGACGCCACCGGCGGGGCCCCGCGCCGCACCTGGCTGGTGGACCCGCTCGACGGCAGCAACAACGTCGTCATCGGGCTGCCCGCCTACGTCGTCGGCATCGCCCTGTGCGTCGACGACGCACCCGTGGTCGGGGTCGTGCACGATCCGGTCACCGACCGGACGTGGACCGCCCTGAGCGGTCGTGGCGCCTACGGGCCGCATGGGCGGATGCGCTGCCCCGCCCGCCCGCTGTCGCCCGCCGGGCCGTTGCTCGCCTGGACCCAGGGCCACGGCGTGGCGCGCGACGACCGGGCCGCGCACGGTCTGAAAGAGGTGCTGGAGGCCCGCTCGCGGCGGTTGCTCCAGCTCTGGGCGCCGCTGCTGACGTGGTCCATGCTCGCCCGCGGTGACATCGACGGCTTCGTCGGCTATCGCGCGGAGGCCATCGACCTGCCCGCCGGTGCCCTGCTGGCCGCCGAGGCGGGGCTGGAGATCCGGGCCCTGGACGGGGGGCCCTTCCGCCCGGGGGTGACGGGCCCGGACACCGACCGCAGCTTTGTCGCGGGCCGGCCGGAGGACCTCCCGTACCTCCTGGACCTCGTCGGCCGGAGCGGCCGGAGCGGCCCGATCACCGCGAGCACGGCCGACGGCGGGCGCTGAGCGGCGCTCCGGGCGCCCCGGTGGCGTCCCCCTCGGGATCATCGCGTTGCCGCGAGCGCCGCCACGGACGCCAGGACGGCGCCGGTCGCCAGCACCGCGCCGGTGCCGAGGAACACTTTCAGCGAGACCTTGACCCCCTGGGCATGACAGCGCTCGAACCACAGCAGAGTGGCCAGTGAGGCCCAAGGGGTCACCACCGGGCCCACGTTGGTGCCGATGAGCAGCGCCAGCAACTGATCGTGGTTGCCCACCGGCACCGCCGACTCCGCGGCCAGGTACACCGGCAGGTTGTTCAGCACGTTGGACATCCCGCCGCCGACCGCCCCCGCCCGGAACATTCCCAGCAGCCCGCCGTCCGTCCCCATCGCCGCCGACAGCGCGTCGTGCAGACCGTTGACGTTGACCGTCTCGACCACCAGGAACAACCCCGGCACCAGGACCAGCAGCCGCCACGGGATCAGGGACACCCGCAGCGCGGGCCGCTGCCGCACCGCGAAGGCCGCGGCCGCCACCAGGGCCGCCGCCGCCGACGCCATCCACAGCGGGATGTCGGCGAGCAGTATGGCCAGCAGGAAGCCCGCACAGGCCAGCCCGCAGACCCGGAAGAGCACCCGGTCGGCAGGCCGGTGGGCGGCCGGTGGCACATAGGTGTCCGAGCCGCGTCTGCCGCGCCGCCAGAAGAACAGCCACAGGCAGCCCATCGTCACCGCGATGGAGACCAGTTGGGGAGCCCACATCCTCGCGGCCAGGCCTGCCGGGGACAGCGCCACCCGGTCTGCGGCCAGCAGATTCGTCAGATTGGACACCGGCAGCAGCAGACTCGCCGTATTGGCCAGCCAGACCGTGGTCATCGCGAGCGGCACGGCCGCGATCCCCACCCGCGAGGCCAGCGCCAGCATGACCGGCGTCAGCAGGACCGCCGTCGTATCCAGATTGAGGGTGATCGTGGTGACCGAGGCGAACGCCACGCACAGGACGAACAGCACCGGATAGCTGCCGCGCCCGGCGCGCGCCACCGCCGAGGCCACGACGTCGAACACCTGGGCCCGGCTCGTGAGTTCGGCGAGCACGATGACCGTGCCGAGGAACGCCAGCAGCGGGGCGATGCGGACCATCGCGTCCCCGGCCGGCTCCGCCGGCAGCAGTCCCGTGGCAAGGCAGAGGAGACCGCAGGCCAGCACCCCCCCGGCCACCCAGTCCAACGCGTGCAGACGATGTATGGCGCGCACGGACAAGAGCATCGCACACACTTCGCACGAAAGCGGTGACCGGGAGTGACCTGACGCATAAGATGGGGTCCATGGTCCTACGCCAGGAACTCGCGGGACAGCAGCGGCCGTTGGACTTCTTCATCAGTTATTCGCCGGCCGACGAGCGCTGGGCGGCCTGGATAGCGTGGACCCTGGAGGAGGCCGGATACCGCACCGTCATCCAGGCCTGGGACTTCGTGCCGGGGACGAACTTCGTCGATTTCATGGACCGCGGCGTCAGCGAGTCCGTCGCCGTCATCGCCGTCCTCTCCCGCAACTACGAGCGCTCCCGCTACGGCCGCATGGAGTGGCAGGCCGCGCTGCGCGCCGACCCCGACGCCCCCGAGCGCAGACTGATCACCGTCCGCGTCGAGGACATCCCGGTCGAGGGCCTGCTCGCCACGATCACCTACGTCGACCTGGTCGCCGTCCACGACACCGCCGCCGCACGCGATCTGCTGCTCACCCGCGTCGGCCAGGCGCTGGAGGGGCGGGCCCGGCCCGCCGAGCACCCCGGCTTCCCCGGCGGCCGGGGCGCCGCCGCCCCCGGTGTCCCGGGCGCCATCCCCGGCATCCCACGGCCGCACTCCGACCGGCAGCTCGGCAGCCCCGGCTGGGCGGGCCGCCGGCGCCCCGCGAGCCCGCCCGGTTACCCGCAGGCCGCCGAGGAGAACCACGCCAGGGAAGCCGTCTCCGTGCTCCACCTGGCCGGCCCCGGCTTCGGCCGCGGCGCCGACCCCGCCGAACTCCAGGCCGCCGTCTGGGGCGACCTCGTCGAGCTCACCGACGCCGGTGCCCCCGCGCCCGATCTCCTCGTCGTCACCGGCGACCTCACCGCCTCCGGCAGCCCGCGCGAATGCGACCAGGCGCTGACCTTCCTGACCGGACTGCGCTCCCGGCTCGGCCTCGCCGCCGACCGGCTCGCGGTCGTACCCGGCGGGCAGGACGTCAGCCAGGCCGCCTGCCGCGCCTACTTCAGCACCTGCGAAGCCGACGAGATGCAGCCCCGGCCGCCCTACTGGCCCAAGTGGCGCCACTACGCACGGCTGTTCCAGGAGCTCTACCAAGGCCTCGACGCCGTCTTCGACAGCGACCAGCCCTGGTCCCTCTTCCCCGTCCCCGCCCTGCGCACCGTCATCGCCGGGATCAACTCCTCGATGGCCTACAGCCACCGCCCCGACGACCAGTACGGCCGGCTCGGCCCCGAACAGGCGGCCTGGTTCGCGCAGGCCCTGCGCCCGTACGAACAGGAGGGCTGGCTGCGCCTCGGCGCCCTGCGCCACCCACCGGGCGCCCTCCGGTCGCTCGACGGCGTCGCCCCGGGCCAGGCGCGCGAGAGCGGCGGACCCCGCCGGGGCCACGAAGACGGCCCCGGCGTCGGCGGCCGCCGCCCCGGCACCGCGCCCCTGCGCGACAGCGACGTGCTCGCCCGGCTCACCGGCCCCCGGCTGCATCTGCTGCTGCACGGCCCCGCCGGTGACCCCCGCGCCGCCGACGCCTCGCCCACCGCCGCCGCACTGCCCCTCGCCTCCGGGGAGCTGCCCGTCCTCGGCGCCGCCGCCCCCGCCCGTCACCAACTGCTCCGCCTCACCCGCGACGGCCTCACCCGCTGGCCCGAGCGCCCCGGCCGGGAACCCTGGCACTACGCCTGTGAGTGGCGCGGCGCCCGGCGTGCCTTCGGCCCGCCGCAGCCACCGCCCGCCCCCGGCACCGAAGCACCCGCCACCGCCGGGACCGCCCCCGGCACACCGGTCGACGAGGAGGTCACCGGGCAGCCCGTCGCCGGGCCGGAGGCCCGGGCCGTCGAGGGCCCGCTCGACGGCCTCGTCGCCCGCGTCGCCGACGTCTGCCGCATCCGGCACGAGGGCGTCCAGCTGCGCCGCCTCCCCGGCGACGTGCCGGGGCTGCTGGCCACCTGGACCGAATCCGGCTTCGTCCGCCAGCAGCGGGTGGCCGTCTGCGTCGGCACCCCCCAGGCCGAGGACGTCGACCGCTTCATCGACCACATCTACGCCTCCGACACCGAGCCCGACGCCGAGCTCGTCCACGACGGTCCGCCACCCGCGCGCGAACTGCGCGAGCGCGCCCGCCGCCGGGGCGTCCTCATCCGCAGCTTCACCGAATTCCAAGGCCTCCTCGACCTGCGCGGCTACGTGGCCGCCCAGACCGAACGGCTGAGCACCGACCTCCAGTACCAGCCGAGCCTCTACCTCCCCCAGCGCTACCGCGAGATCGAGCGCCTCGGCGGCGCGGAGCGCGACGGGCTCGTGGCGGACCTCCTGCGGCTGCTCGAAGCCGACCACGGCCGCTTTGTGTTGCTCCTCGGCGACTTCGGCCACGGCAAGACCTTCGCCCTGCGCGAGCTGGCCCGCCGCCTCCCCGAGGAACTGCCCCACCTCGTCCCGCTGCTGATCCAGCTGAGCGCCCTCGACAAGGCGCACACCCTCGACGGCCTCGTCGCCGCGCACCTGGCGAGCCATGGCGTCGACACCATCGACCTGCGCGCCTTCCGCTACATGCTCCGCCAGGGCCGCATCGTCCTGCTCTTCGACGGATTCGACGAACTGGTCAACCAGGTCAGCTACGACCGGGCCGCCGACCACCTCCAGGTGCTGCTCGACGCCGCGGTGGACAACGCCAAGATCGTGGTCAGCAGCCGCACCCAGCACTTCAGATCCCAGGCCCAGGTGCTCACCGCGCTCGGCGAGCGCGTCGGGCTGCTCCCGCAGCGCCGTGTCCTCGCCCTGCAGGAGTTCTCCCCGCAGCAGATCCGCACCTACCTCGTGAACCGCTACGGGGACGAGCACGCCGCCGACCGCAGGGTCCGGCTGCTGGAGGGCATCCCCGACCTGTTCGCCCTGTGCCGCAATCCCCGCCTGCTCAGCTTCGTCGCCGACCTCGACCACGAACGGCTGCGCGCGGTCGCGGGCGCGGGCCGCGCCCTGAGCCCCGCCGGGCTGTACGAGGAGGTGTTCACCTCCTGGCTCCGGTTCGAGGAGCGGCGGGGCCAAGGAAGCCTCGGCAGCCCCCCCGGCCTCAGCCTGCGCCAGCTCTGGCGGGCGGTGACGACCCTCGCCCTGCGCCTGTGGGAGAGCGGCGAGGGCGCCCTCCGCCTGGACGAGCTGACCGATGTGGCCGAGGTGCTGAGCGGGCTGGCGGACAGCAGGCTGTCGGTCGGTCAGGCCGCGCACGCCGTCGGATCCGGCAGCCTGCTGGTGCGCACCGACGAAGGCCTGTTCCAGTTCATCCACGGCTCCGTGGTCGAGTGGCTGGTCGCCCGCGAGGCCGCCGCCCGACTCGGCCACGGCGACCGCGGCGAGGTCGGTCTGCTCGCCCGCCGCCCGCTGAGCCAGTTGGCGGTCGAGTTCCTCTGCGACCTCGCCGATCACCGCGCGTGCCAGCAATGGGCGGAACGCACGCTGGCCGACGGCACCGGCCCGGACGCGCGGGGCGGCGCCTGCGAGGACGACGAAACCGCCAGGGCCAACGCCGTCAAGATCCTCAGCAGGCTCCGGGTGCCCGCCCACACCGACCTGCGCGGCGCCCTCCTCGCCGGCGAGGACCTCTCCTACCGCGACTTCTCCGGCGTCGACCTCACCCGCGCCGACCTCACCGACGCCGGCCTCGTCGGTGCCGACCTCACCGGAGCCGTCCTGCGCGACGCCCGCCTCACCGGCGCCCGGCTCGACGACGCCCATCTCACCGGCGCGGACCTGCGCGGCGCCGACGTCCGCGGCGCCCGGCTGATCGGGACCGACCTGCGCGGTGCCCGGCTCGACGGCAGCCGCTGGCACCAGGCGGCCCTGATCAACGCCGAGTTCGACCCCACCGCCCCGGCCACCCCCGAGTTGAGCACGGCTGCCATCGCGCCCGGCCTGTCCGTCGGCATAGGCTTCCGGCCCGCCGCGGTCGGCGTCCCGTACGGCTTCGACATGCGTACCAGCCGACTTCCCGAGCCCGTCTCCTACAGCCCCGGCGGTGAACTCCTCGCCCTCGGCAGCGAGGACGGCGGCGTCCTGGTGTGCGACGCCGCCACCGGCACCGCCCTGCGCACCCTGCAGGGGCACATGGGGCGGGTCTACGCCGTGAAGTTCCGCGGGCGGGTGCTCGCCACCGGCGGCGCGGACGGCGTCGTGCGCCTGTGGGACCCCGTCGCCGGTACGTGCCGTCACCGGCTGGAAGTCCACCCCGACGGGGTGTGGCCGGTCTCCCTCGATCCCGCCGGTGACCGCCTCGCCACCGGTGACGCCGAAGGCACCGTCACCCTCTGGGACACGGCCGACGGGACGGTGACCCACCGGCTGCCCGGCCACCGGGCCCCCGTCTACACCGCGGTCTTCAGCCCGGACGGGGCCCTCCTGGTCACCGGCGACGCGGCTGCGTCCGTCCGGTTGTGGGACACCCGCTCCGGCCGCCTCCTCGGCGAGCTCGAGGGTCACCGCGGGGCCGCCTACCGCGCGCGGTTCAGCCCGGACGGCACCCTGGTGGCCACCGGCGACATGGGCGACGACGATCACGGCTCGGTGCGGATCTGGGACGTCGGGACTCTCCGGCTGCGCCACGAACTGACGGGCCACACCGGCCGCGTCTACACCCTGGACTTCCACCCGGGCGGCCGGCTGCTGGCCAGCGGCGACACCGAGGGACAGGTCCGGCTGTGGGACCCGGTGACCGGCACCCCCGCCGGGGCGTCACTGGAGGTTGCCGGGGCCGTGTACCAAGTGGTGTTCGACCCCGAGGGCACGGTCCTGGCGGCGGGTGGCAGCGACGGCGCCGTCCGCCTGTGGCGGGTCACCCGGCGGCCCGAGGACTGGTCGGTCGTGCCGCTGCGCCAGCGCCCCCCGGACCATCAAGGGTCGGTCTGGGCCTGCCGGTTCCGCCCCGGTGAGGGAATCGGCGGCGCCCAGGAGCCCGGCCCCCTGCTGGTGACCGTCGGCAATGACGGCGTGGTGCGGTTGTGGGACACCTCGACCGGCCAGGGGCGGCGGATCCTGCGCGGCCACGGGCGCAAGGTCGCCAGCCTGGCGTTCAGCGCCGACGGCACCCACCTGGCCGCGTGCGGCAACGACGGTCTGGTCCGGCTCTGGGATCCCGCGACCGGCCGGCGCGTGCGCGAACTGGCCGGTCACAACGACCGTCTGGTCTCCGCGGTGTTCAACCCGGCGGGCCCCGTGCTGGCGACATCGAGCAGCGACGGCGACGTCTATCTGTGGAACGCCGCCACGGGCGACTACCAGCGCGAGATCGACGCCGAGACCGACCATGTGTGGGCGGAGGCGTTCAGCGCCGACGGCGGGATACTGGCCACCGCGAACGACGACGACACCGTCCGGCTGTGGTACCGCAGCACCGGTGCCCATGTGGCGACGTTCGCCCAGCACCGGGGGCGGGTGCGCTCGATAGCGTTCCACGCGGACGGCTCCCGGCTGGCGACCGGCTGCGACGACCGGTTCGTCCGGCTGTGGGACCTCTCGGAGCACCGGCTGACCGCCGAGCTCGACGGCCACACCGACCGGGTCTACGCGGTGGTCTTCGGGCCCGGTGACGGCTGGCTGGCGAGCGTGTCCTGGGACGGCCAGGCCATCGTCTGGCGGGACGGCAGGCCCCGGCACCGGCTGACCGGTCACTCGGGCCGGCTGTGGACCGCCGCGGCCCACCCGAGCCGCCCGCTGCTGGCCACGGCCGGCGACGACCGGGTGGTCCGGCTGTGGAACCCCCTCTACGGCTTCGAGACGGGCCGCCTCACCGGCCACACGGGCCGGATCCTCGCCGTAGCCTTCAGCCCCGACGGTTCCCTGCTGGCCAGCGGCGGCGAGGACGGCACCGTACGGCTGTGGAACGTGGCCGCCGAGGGCGAACCGACACCGCGCGCCACGCTGATCGGCGTGCCGGGTGGCTGGGCGGCGCTGGCGCCCTCGGGCGCCTACAAGTACGACGGCGACATAGCCGGTGAGTTCTGGCACGTCGTGGGGATGTGCCGGTTCGAGCCCGGCGAGCTCGACGACCATCTGCCGGGCGTCCGACGGCTGGCGACGGACGATCCGATCTGACGGTCCGGTTGAACCTGCGCAACACCATTCGTACGCGACGACAGGTGGACCACGATGCCTCTTGAGGGCGAGTACGAGCCGAGTCCGGCGCAGTGGGTGCGCGACCAGGTCGAGCTGTACGAGAGTTCGGGCGGCACGCAGGGGACGACGCTCTGGGACACCGGCCTGCCCGTCGTCATTCTCACGACGCGAGGCGTGCGGAGCGGCAAGATCCGCAAGATCCCGCTGATGCGTGTCGAGCACGAGGGGCGGTACGCGGCCGTGGCCTCGAAGGGCGGCTTCCCGCGTCACCCGGTCTGGTACTTCAACGTCAAGTCCGACCCGCACGTGGAGCTCCAGGACGGGCCCGTACGCCGGGACATGACGGCCCGTGAGGTCACCGGAGACGAGAAGGCCGAATGGTGGGAGCGCGCGGTCGCCGCGTATCCGCCGTATGCCGAGTACCAGGAGAAGACCAACCGTGTGATCCCCGTCTTCGTCCTGGAGCCCGCGTCCGCGGCAGGGGCGGCAGACGCGCCACCGTCGTGAACGAGGACCTGAGCCGCGCGGCCCACGACCTGCTGCGCAACAGGTTCCGACAACAGATCGAGGTCGAAGAACAAGCTCAGCGGCGCAGGAGATACAGCCGCCAGAACATATGCTTGATCGGGAGGACCTCGATGTCGTCGTAACCGGCCCGCTGGGCGTACTCGCGGAAGACGGGCGTCCGCATGACCGTGCCGGTGGCGGCGGACGGCTGCTCGGCCATGCTCGTGGGCAGGCAGTACAGCAGGCTCGCCCCGTAGAAGAACCGCTGGATCTCGTCCGCCGGCGCCTCGAAGGTGTCCGGCACCCGCTCGTCCGCGATGAGCGCCACACCGCCCTCCGCCGTGATCCGCCGGATGGTCCGGAGCACGTCGACCGGACGGGCCATGTCATGGATCGCCTCGAAGACGGTGACCAGGTCATAGCGCCCGGCGATGTCCGGATCGGCGGCATCGCGCGCCCGGAAGTGGACCCGGTCCGAGACACCCTCGGCGCTGGCGTTGGTATGGGCGTCATGGATGGCGGCGGCGTCGATGTCGTAGCCGTCGACGGTGGCCTTGGGATAGGCCTTGGCCATCACGATGGTCGACCAGCCGGCGCCGCAGGCGATGTCGGCGATGCGCGCCGGGGGATCGGTGAGCAGCCGGGCGTGCACCTCGGGGACGGCCGGCAGCCATTCGTCGGCCAGCAGGTGGAGGAACTGGGGCCGGTTGCCCGCGGCGATCATCTCGCGGACGTCATTGCCGTACACGGCCGCCGGCACGCCGC
This sequence comes from Streptomyces sp. NPDC033229, assembly GCF_055576875.1. Classification (NCBI taxonomy): domain Bacteria; kingdom Bacillati; phylum Actinomycetota; class Actinomycetes; order Kitasatosporales; family Streptomycetaceae; genus Streptomyces; species Streptomyces sp. NPDC033229. Next base: position 162,671 of record NZ_JBVIQR010000006.1, read on the forward strand.
CACCGGTGCGGATGGCATCCATCAGCAGACCGGTACGCGGCTGCATCATCCCGCCGACCAGCCACCCGAGGAAGCCGAGATAGTTCAGGCTGTCCCCGTCGAGCAGCACCTCGGCGTGCTCCGGCGGCAGCGTGTAGCGCCGCTCCCCGGCGGGCCGGGCCGGATCGTCGACGTCCAGGATCCCGGCGGTGGCCTCCTGCTCCAGCCACTCCCGGGCGTACCGTTCATGGACCCCGGCGGTGTCCGCGAGCCCGTGGGTGGTCAGCGGGCCGTGGTCGACCAGCGCCCGGTACAGGCCGAGTTTGTCACCGAGGTATACGCAGACCAGCTCGACCGAGCCGATCCCCGCGTCGAACAGACGCCCGACGAAGGCGTCCCGCCGATCGGTGTCGATCGGCGCCGATTGCATGGTCATGTCCCGTCACACTCCCGCCGCACGGGCCGCGCCCGTCGGCCGGCGCCGCGCGCCGGAGGGGCGCGACAGGGGCTCTCTCCATCGTCTGCCCGTCGCGGACCGCTGTCCACCGGCGACGGGGCAGGACCGGCCCGCGCCCGGCGTCACTGCCCCGGTGCCCTACGGCCGCCGGCCCAGGAGGGCGACGAGGCGGTCCTGGACGGGGGAGTCCTCGGGCACCGGCACGGGCGGGTCGAAGATCCCCGCCCCCTGCCAGCTCTTCACCTGGGGTTCCACGATCGCGTACACGGCCCGGGCGAGTGCCTCGTCGAGGCGGTCGTCGCCGCCGATACCGCGCGCCAGATCCCAGGCGTGCACGGTGAGGTCACCGACCATCTGCCACGCGTAGTCGCCCGCGGCGCCGACACCGCCACTCGTGTGCACCTCGCCGTCCAGCGCGCCGGGCGCGTGGAAGGCCTCCCGCGACGCCGCCGCGGCCCGGTCCCAGGCGCGCCGGGGGTGGTCCCCGAGCACATCACCGTCGAACCGGTCCCCGACCTCGTCGAGGGTGGCGCCGCGCAGCAGCCACGGCGCCCAGAGATGTTCGGCGGTCAGATGGTTGACCAGGTCACGCACCGACCACTCGCTGCAGGGCGTGTCCGTCGTCCACTGCCCTTTGTCCACCTCGTGCACCCGGCGGTCGAATTCCCCCATCGCCCTGTCGTACGCGTCGAGAAGTCGCATGTCTTCCAGTAGAACACCGGAGTCTTCCCATGGAACACCGGGAGGTGCGCGCCCCGGGGCATGGAAGGACCCGTCGGGGGGGGGGGGGGGGGGGGGGGGGGGGGGGGGGGGGGGGGGAGAGAGGGGGGGGGGGGGGGGGGGCGGGGGGGGGGGGGGGGGGGGGGGGGGGGAGGAGAAA
>NZ_JBVIQR010000006.1:163996-236319 GCF_055576875.1 Streptomyces sp. NPDC033229
TTTAGGAAGAAAAGGGGGTTTTCCCAGGGAAACAGGGGGGGGGGCGCGCTTGGGGGAGGGGAAGGCCTGGTTGGCGGGGGGGGTGGCCCCCCCCCCCCCCACCCCCCCCCGACGGGAGATTCGTGCCTACTCGCCGGCCCGGTCGTTCAGCGACCTGAGGTCGTGGGCGTAGATGCCGACCGCGTGCGCGATGACGTCGATGTTGGTGTCGAAGACCTTGAGGTCCAGGTTCTCCAGGGTGTCACCGGCGTGGTGGTAGTTGGGGTCGTACGCGGTACCCGCCGTGCCGCCGTACTTCGCGGCCTGCTCGGCGGTCTTGATGCCCTCGGCGCCGGTGAAGGTGCCACCGGCCGGGATGCCGACCTCGATGAAGGGGCCGTAGTCCGAGCGGCCGGTGAAGTCGGTCCCCTCGTGCGGGCTGCCCTTGCGGTCGAGGAAGCCGTTGATCAGCCGCTCGATCTGCGCGGAGCCCTTGGGGCCGGGGCCCGACCCCGTGTGGTCGGAGTCGTCGCCGTCATAGACGAACTGGGCCGCGTTCGGGGAGGCGATCATGTCGAAGTTGAGGTACAGGGCGATCTGCTTGCGCTGCTTCTCGTCGAGCTGGGAGACGTAGTGATCGGAGCCGAGCAGCCCGCCCTCCTCGGCCGACCACCAGGCGAACCGCAGCTTGTTGGTGGGCTGCTTGCCGGACTTGCGGGTCTCCTCGGCGAGCCTCAGCGCGACCTCCAGCAGGCCGGCGGAGCCGGAGCCGTTGTCGTTGATGCCGGGGCCCTCGGGCACGGAGTCGAGGTGGCTGCCGAGCGCGACCACGCGGTCGGCGTTGCCGCCCTTGGTCTCGGCGATGACGTTGCGGGTCTTCTTCTTGAGGTGCTCCTGATCGAGCGTCAGCGAGAGCTTGACCTCACCCTTGGCTGCCGCGGCGGCCAGTGCCTCCCCGTCGGCCAGAGTGACGCCGGCGCTGGGGATCACGCCCTCGGACGGCTTGCCGAAACCGCCGCGGACGGGGGTGGTGCCGCTGTGGTTGTAGACGACGATGCCGATCGCGCCGGCCGCGGCGGCGGCCCGCTGCTTTTCGACGAAGGTGCAGGAACCGCGCTTGACCAGGGCGATCTTCCCGGTGAACGTCTCCGACCCGTAGTCATCCGCCGAGCAGCCCGGGGTGTCGTCCACCCGGGCCACGGCGATGGGCGCCTGGATGCCCTCCTTCGGCGTGGAGGGGGTGAACGTGAACGCCGCGACGTTCAGGGCGCGCGGGTCCGGGGAGACGACGGACAGCTTCTCGGTGTGCGTCTTGGCTTCCCAGATGTCGAAGTCCTGGTAGGAGACGCGGTATCCGGCCTTCTTCAGCAGTTTGTAGACATAGGCGGAGGACGCCTCGTGGCCCGCGGTGCCGGCGGCCCGGTTGCCGCCGTTGTCGTCGGCTATCTCCTGCAGTTTCTCGAGATGGCGGTAAGCGCTCTTGCCCGAGGACGCCTTGACGAGTTTCCTTGCGAGCTGTTCCGCCTTTCTCTGCTGCCGGTCGGGATGTGCGGGCGTCGCGCCGGCGGGAGCGGCCGCGAGCAGGACGGGGGTGGCGAGGGCGGTGGCGATGACGGCCGCCATCGCCCGGCGGCGGGGGTGTACGCGCACGGAGGTCCTTCCGGGCAGGGGCGGGCCCTTCGGTGGTGGCCGCCCTGATGCGGTGATCGTGGTCGTGGTCTTGATCGGAGCACGATCGGGGTTGAAAGGGACCGTAACGAGTTCGCGCAGGTCAGGGGAGGGGGTGAGGGGTGATTGACATAAAGTCGCCATACGCCGGTCATGCGTGCTCGGGAAGATGACGCGGACGGACCCGGCCCGGTGGCCCTGGGGGAGACCACCGGGCCGGGGAGCCGGCCGTCAGGCCGTCTCCGCCTGTTCGTAGAGGCTCTTGACCTCATCACCGAAGTACGGGCCGTACATCTTGTCGGGCAGGAAGGTGTAGCCGAAGCTGTTCACCGAAGCCTGCAGGCCGGTCCCCGTCGACTCGCTGAAGGAGTCGAACCACGGCCCGCCGCTGGAACCACCCGTCATGTCACAGGTCATGGCGTGGTCCGTGGTGAAGAGGAAGTCCTTGGTGGTGTTCCCGCTGCAGTGGATGAGCTGCTTGCCGTCGTACGGGGCCGCGGCGGGGAAGCCGAAGGCATACATGGGCCGGTTGTAACCGCCGTTGAACTTCACCCCTTGACCGCCGACGACTTCGCCGAGTTTCCGGCCGTTCAGCGGCGCGACGACGGCGGCGCCGACGTCGTAGTTGATGCTCTCGCTCGCCACCCACAGGTTCGTGGCCAGCGTCTTGGCCGCCGCCCACGTGCCGTGGGGGGCCTGGCCGTCGTGGTAGCCGGGGACGAACACCCAGTTGGTGTGCCAGCTGCCCTTGAGCTTGACGCAGTGTCCGGCGGTGAGGATCGTGCTCATGTTGTGGCTGGTGACCGCGTTCCCCGAGCAGGACGCGGTGCGCCCTTGGTGGGTGAAGAACACCCGGCCGGAGGTGGCGAGGACGGCACCGCCGCCGCTCCACGGCCCACCGCCCTGCGGGAAGCCGCTGACGGCTCCCGGGCGTTCCACCGGGGCGGTGGGGGCGACGGTCGAGGTCTTGCTGACTCGCTGCGGGACGTCGGGGGCGGCGCCGGGGGAGAGCGGATCGCGGGCGCCGTGGGGGGTTGCCGCGCGCATCCGGTCGGGTGTCCAGAAGTCGCGGGCCTGCCGCTGTGCGGTGGCTGTGGCCGCGAGGGTGCGGACGGTCGTGGGGGTGGCCTGTGCCTCGGCCGTCGCGGCCTGTGTGCCGGTGGTGAGCAGGGCGCCGACGGCCAGGAGGATGCCGGCTCCGAAGTGGTGGGGGCGTCTCACGCGTACTCCTTCCGCCATGGCCGCGCGGGCGTCGCGCGAGCCGGAGGGCCGGGCCGCGACGGATGCGGTCCCGGGCATGTGAGCGGTGCGGATTCGGCGCTGTTGCTGCGGAATTGGGCGTGTGGGTCAGAGTGACACGCTCCTGATGCGATGTCAGGGCCATGTCAGGCCAATGCTGTTCGTTCACCGCACGCGCCGCGCCGCCTGGTTCGCCGGACGCAGTGGCAAGAGACGGACCCATGTTCGCCCCGCCCGGGCGCGCTTGGAGCAACGGCTGGGGTGCCTCGTGATCTCCGCTACGATCCGCGTGCCCCTCCGCGTCGGCGGAGGTGAGCCGGCCGGATGGCCCAGATGGCGAAGGGACGCGCAACGATGCCGAAGAAGCGCAAGAAGAACCCCAACGCGCCCCGGAAGAAGGCCCCTGCGCGATCCGTTTCAGCGCAGCGCCCGGGCCCGGAGCCGGAGAGCTGGGACGAGGACGCGGGGGCGGTCGTGATCCGCCTGACGAAGAGCACCGACTCGCTCGACGGCCTCGCCGACCGGTATCCGACCCCCCTTGACGGGGTGAAGGCGGCGCGGGCCGGCGAACACGTGGAGTGGATCGGCAGCATCGAGGGATCGATGATGCGCCACCGCATCGTGCTCGCCGACGACGACACCGCTGCCGTCGAACAGGCAGTCTTCGTCGGCGGTTCCCTTGAGCGGATCCTGCTGTGCGCGTGGCATCAGGCAGGGGAGCCGGCACGGGACCTGCTGGAGACCGGAGTGCTCGCCGCACTGGATGACCTCCACGCGACGCTTCGGCCGGTCCTGGAGGCCGAGGTCCGTGACGTGTGCCCCGACTACAACGCCCCTGTTCTGCGGTCCTTCCGTGAGGAGCCCGAACCCAACGGACCGGGCATGCTGGTATTCGGATGGCGCGTCCTCCACCCCGTCAACCCGGAAACCACGTGGCAGGACACCATCGATGCCGTCGCGTGGAACAGCTCGCTGACCATGTCCGACTGGCCGGACCACTACGACCACGTCCCCGCGCTCCGGCCGCCCCGACTTGCCCAACTGCTCCGCGATCACGGTGTCCCAGCCGTGCTGTGCGTGGGCTGCGGCAACCCCATCACCGACCGCCACCCGCGGTGGACCGGTGTCTGGATCACCCCCGACAGCGAATCCGGCCCCCTGTGCGGGGAGCCCCACGCCGGGTCGGACGCTCCGGACCCTCTGCTCGGAACGCTCACGGACCAGGAGTTCGGCGAACCGCATCGTCCTGCTTGAGGCGCGTCCCGCAAAACAGGTGACAAGACCGATCAGGAGTCAAGAAGCACTGCGGCTTGCCGAGCCGCAACCAGCGTGATGGCCATAGATGTTGCGTACGGCTTGCGCATGTTCCCCGAGCTGTCATCGGAAGGCACCGGAGGCGCCGGAAAGCACAGGCAGTGAGGCTCTCTTCATGGCCCGCGTCTGGCTGGAAGGGGCGAGCGAACGGTTGGTCTTTCACCTGGTCGTAGATCTTGCGCAGCCACGGCTGTTGGACGGCGGGCAGCCGTGCCTGCCCCGATCGCAGCCTCCCACCGGGATCCGCTCGGCGGAGGGCTCCTCAGCGGTGGTGCCGTCTGTGCAACCGACCACGGCGGTACCCACCACCACGCACGCCAGCGCAGCCGTCACAACGGTCGATATCGTTCGCACAAACCCCCCAGCCAAGAGCGGTTCAGATTACCGGACCTGCTCTGACGGCGAAGCACTGGTGGGCGGCTCGCAGGGTTCTACTTCCTGATCTGCTGCGTATGGGGGTCGTAGCAGACGAGTCCCATCGCCGTGGCGACAGCTGCGGCGTGAGCCGAGGCCTCATCAGCCATGCTGTAGCGCATGGGGAGGTAGATCAGCGGCCCTCTGGCCTCAGCGATCAATGGCCCGGTCGACCACGGAGAGATGTCGTCCTCGTCCTCCGTGAGGTCAGGCCACCGCTCCAGCAAGGCAGTCGCGTACTGGGATATGCGGGCAGTCGGTGAATGCAACACGTCAGTGTCGACGTAGTGGCCGAACAGCTCGGTGAAGAGTCGGCCTGCGGCAGTGTCGTCCGCCGGGTGATCGCCCTCCCAGGCGGCAAGGTCATAGCTCATGCCCGCAGGCTGTCATGCGCCACTGACAGTCGGCCCTGCCGGAAGCCCGACCGGGGACACCGGTGGCGAGACGACAGAGCTCACTGCCATCTGGCTCACTACCTGGAGCCGCTCGTGGCGTCGGCGCTCGTCCGGTTCTGAGGGGCAATTACCTCGCGTAGACGTACGACGTTCTGCCGCCACCGGTCATCACCGCTCTCGTCCCAGAGTTCCGCCAGCTCGGACTCCGCTGCCAGGACCCGGTCGAGAGCTTCCGCTGCGAACGCGCGCAGGTCGGCGGAGGCCGCAATGGGTTCCTTGGGGCCGTAGGCGCAGCTGATCGGCTCACCTCCGTGGCAACGAGAGGCGACGATGGCGGCTGCGGCCACGGCCTCCGCTCCCTCGAAGCTGTCGAGGTATCCCTGGCTGTCGATCGTGGTGATCAGCGCCTGGCGGACCATGGCCTCACGGTCATTCTCGGCAGCCTCGTCGAGGGTGAGGGCGAAGTCTGCGGCCGTGTCGTTCTCGAAGGGGCCGATGTCCCAGGTGCCCATGGTGGTGATCCCTCTCGTGTCGTGTCACGAGATCGTCGCAGCGACCACTGACAACGAGGTGAGGCACCGCACCCTCCGCAGGAGCGGGGACGAGCCGTCTGGCAGGACGCAGCGCTTCACTCCCGGCCTCCGGTTGGCTCTTACCCGGCCAGTGATGTTTCGTGCGGGCTCCGTCGGGCCGGACGTGAGGGCGGGCGCGTCGGCGGGCTCGCTCCGGCAGCACCGTCAGGTCCTTGCTCTCCGCGTGGGCGGAGGCGAGTCGTCCAAGCCGCCACGGCGCTTGCGGAGCGCGGGCGTGCCATCGGCCTGGCCTGCGGCCGGGCCCCGCCTGGGAGCCGCCCCAAGTCGCCCGCCCACCTCGCGCCCGCCATCATGAGGCGGTAGCGGGCCCGTACGGCCCCGCCCACCCGACAGGCCCCGCCCACCCGGCGGGCTCGTACGAGGAAGGCTCCCTCGCCATGGCCGACGACGCCGCGCCTGCCCCGACCCGCGTTCTGGTGCTCAGTGCCTCGCTGCGGGCCGACTCGCTCAATACCCGGCTGGCGTCGCTCGTCGCCCGGCTGGTCAGGGGCGCGGGTGCCACCGTCGAACTCGTCCGTCTGGGGGAGTTCCCCATGCCGCTCTACGACGCCGACGCCGAGGTCGCCGAGGGGCTCCCGGAGGGCACCCGTGCGCTGCGGGACCGGCTGGCGGTGTGTGACGCCTTTGTGATCGCCTCCCCGGAGTACAACGCCCCGCTGCCCGGCGGTCTGAAGAACGCGATCGACTGGGTCTCCCGGGCCGGGCCGCAGCCGTTCAAGGACAAACACGCGCTGCTGGTCTCCGCGTCCCCCTCCCTGGTCGGCGGCAACCGCGGGCTGTGGGCGCTGCGGGTTCCGCTCGAACACCTCGGTACCCGCGTCTACCCCGACATGTTCAGCCTCGCCCGGGCGCACGAGGGTTTCACCGACCACGGCGACCTGGCCGACAGCGGACTCCAGGGGCGGCTGACGGAGGCAGTGACGTCATTCCTCCGGCTGGTCGAGGCGGACACCCGCTATGTGTGCCTGCAGCGCCGCTGGTACGAGTTCCTCGGCGATCGTACGGACGCCCCCGTCACCCAGCGCGCCCAGGACTGAGCCCCACCGCCGAAGGGGCCGACGTGTTGCCGCTCTCCACGATCACGGCCCCGATCGGCCGGCAGATATCCGAGGCCACGGGGGTGGCGAGCCTGGGCGTCTGTCTCCAGCCCACCGCCCCCGCCGGGGACTTCGCGCCGGTCGTCACGGGAGGACGGACGCTGGGCCGCCCGGGTAACCGTGTCGCCCGGTCCTGGTGCCCCGCCCGCTGACTGGCGCGCGCCGGCCTCGAGCCGTCCGCAAACGGGTGGCCGCACCACCACCCCCGGTGCCGGCTTCCTATGGACTTCCTCCGGTCCGGGCCCCCGCCCGCTCGTCGGCTTCGGCAGCATGGCCGCCGGTGACGGCGAGCGGCTGAGCGAACTCACCGTGGAGGCGCTGCGCTGCGCTGCGCCGGGCCGGGCACCGCGATCCGGCTATCCGACGCCCTCACCACATCGGTACTCGCCCCCTCGCACGCGCGGGCCGCCGCCTCCGCCGCCCGCCGGGCAGCCGCCGAAGACGGCGCGGGGCGGGTGGTCGCAGCCCTGGAACGGCTCACTCCGGTGCGTTACTGACGGTCCGGTTGGCGTAGATCTTGCGTCAAGCGCCTTTCAAGTCAGCAAGGTTGGCGGTCGGATGCGTTATGCGGCGCAGGTACGGGCGACTACAACGTGATCATCAAGTCGTTCCGCGCCGGTAGCGCCATGCCTGTGCCCCACAAGGGAGAGAACATGAAGCGGATCAGTGCGGCCGTCATCACGGCCGCTGCTGTCTTCGCCCTTGCCCAGCCGACCACCGCCCTCGCGGTGGGCTCCGCCTCCGCCTGGACGGCCCCGTCCTGCGCCCGCGTCACCGGTGACGGTGCCGTCACCTTCACCCGGGACGACGGCGCGCACCTGACGCCGACCAGCGCCCCTCTCAAGCCGACGAGTTACACCTTCGGCCTGGTCGCCCTGGACACACCCAACACGCTGCTCGCCACCCGCAACAGCGAGCTCCAGCGCTCCACCGACGCCGGCTGCACCTGGACCCGGATCGCGAACCTCGACGCCGGCCTCACCCACCTGACCGCCGCCTCCGGCGGCCGCGCCTTCGCGTGGGAGCGGAACGGCGGCTATCTCGCCCGCGTGGACGGCAGGAAGGTCACCCCGCTCACCGCGCCGACCACCGCCATCATGGGCCTGGGTACCGACCGGTCCCGCCCCGGCCATCTGCGCCTGGCCGGCAACGACGGCGTGCTGTACGACTCGACGGACGCCGGCGCGAGCTGGAAGCGCGTCGGGACGCCCGCGTTCGAGGCCGGGACCGGTGTCTACACCGTCGCCTTCGACCCCGCCGACCTCGACCACGCCGTCGCGGGCGGCACGGTGCGCGGCGGGGCGGTGACCACCGACGGCGGCGCCACCTGGACCGCGTCGACCGGCCTGACCGGCGCGGGCAGCCCCGCGAACCTCTTCGACGCCGTCGTCTCGCCCGCCTCCTCCTCGGTCGTCTACGCCCTGGGCCTCGACCTCGCCCAGGTCACCCCCGGCTCGCCCGCCGAGGGGCGCCATCTCTACCGTTCGTCCGACGGCGGCCGGACGTTCACCAAGGTGGTCGACGACTCGGCCGAAACCAAGCTGACCAACGGCACGCTGCTGGCCCCGAGCCCGGTCGACCCCGACGTGCTCTACTTCGAGTACGGCACCTCCTTCCAGGGCTACGGCACCGACCTCTTCCGGCTCGACGCCGCCACGGGCAAGGTCACCAAGACCCACAACGCCTACGACGGCATCTCCGCCATCGCCTTCAACCCCGCCCAGCCGAAGGTGATGTATCTGGGCCTGGAAGAAGTACGGATCGACTGACCCTGGCCGGCCGGTCCATCGTGAGGACGCGCGCCCCGCAGAGAACCCTCCGGCGGGGCGCGCGTCGCTCTTCGGCCCCGGCTACCGCTGAGCGTCGGGCTACCGCCGAGCGTCCGCCCGGCAGCGCGCCCGCACGGTCACCTCCTCGGGCACTCCTTCCAGGAGAGCCGGTAGACGGTGTTGATGGCACCGTCCGTGGAGTCCATCGCCAGGAAACTGGTGGTCTTCTTCGGGTCCGAGGTGCCGGCCGAGACGGTCAGCTCGGTGTTGATGTTGAAATTGCGGCGCTCCCCGCACGGTGCCCACACCTGCGCGGCGATGTCCGTGGTGTCGGTGGCCTGCCAGCTGTCGTGGAACGGGCCCTTGTGGGGATGGACGTTGGTCGTGGTCTGGGACTGCCCCTGGAAGTAGTACGACGCCTTCTGCTGGCCGGTCGCGCCCTCCTCGAGATGTCCGAAGCCGCGGTAGTCGGCTTGGGCGATGGCGTAGGTGAAGCCCTGGGGAACGTGCACGATCAGATTCAGCTGACAGTTCTTACGGAAGTCGGTCGGCTTGGCTCCGACGCCGACCTGGGCGAGATACTGGCTGTAGGTCACGGTGAACGCGGTGTTGTCGGGCGAGACGGCCACCGCGGCGGTGCCCGCCGGGCAGCCCGAGCCGTTGACGGTGGCGATCTCGATCACAATCTTGTCGGGCGGCGCGGGGAAACCGGCGGCCGATGCCGGCGTGGACAACGCCGGCGTGCATAACGCCGCTATCGCGCTGCACGTGACAAGCACTCTGGACATGGCGCTCCCAGGGGGTAGGCGTGGGCCGTGCTCCGGCGCGCGGGACCTGCCGGGCGGATTTCGGGCGGAGGGATGCGGAGGCGATTCTGATGCGCGGCAGTGCGGTGCGCGGGAGTCCGCAGACGAATGTGTCATCAATTCCACAGGGCGATACAGAAGTCAATACAAGCCGTTCGGGCGACAAAGGGAAATCAGCCGCTCTGCCACGGGCGGCCCACCGCCGAAAATCGGCGTAGACATCCGGCCGGGCCCGTCGTGCCGCTTTGTGGGAACCGCACAGCATGGCCCCCGGCCTGCTGGCCGGGGGCACCGTCGGCCGACGGGCGGCGATGGGCGAGGATGAGCGGGTGCCCGACGCCCTGAATCCCGCAGATCCCGCCTTCGCGCGCGACCCGTACCCGTACTACGCGCGGCTGCGCGCGGAGGGTCCGGCAGCGCGGGTGGCCCTGCCCAACGGCACCCATGCCTGGCTGGTCACCGGCTACCGGCAGGCCCGGGAGGTGCTCGCCGACCCGCGCTTCTCGAACGTGCCGCCGCGGGCGGCCGGCCGCCCCAAGCCCGACTCGCCGGCGCAGCGCGCCCGCGGCTGCCTCGCCCGGCACATGCTCAACACCGACGCCCCCGACCACACCCGGCTGCGCCGCCTGAGCACCGCCGCCTTCACCCCGCGCCGGGTCGACGCGCTCCGGCCGCGCATCGAGCGGCTGACCGCGGATCTGGTGGCCGAGACCCGTGAGCGGCTCGCCCGGGACGGGAGCGTCGACCTGGTGGACGCCTTCGCCTTCCCGCTGCCGGTCCTGGTGATCGGCGAGGTACTGGGGGTGCCGGAGGCCGATCGCGCGGATCTGCGGACCTGGACGTACCGGGTCGGATCACCCGCCGACGCGCTCGCGCCCGGTGCCGTCGACGAGGCGTGGAGCAGTCTGCACGCCTACTTCACCGAGCTGATCGCGCGGAAGCGGCACGCGCCCGGCGACGATCTCTTCAGCGCGCTGGTCCGTGACGCGGGGGAGGGCGGGCTCGATGACGGCGAGCTGCTGGCCATGGCCTTCCTGCTGCTGTTCGCGGGTTACGAGACGACCATGAACCTGCTCGCCTCCGCGTCGCTGCTGCTGCTCACGCACCCCGGGGAGCTCGCCGCCGCGCGGCGGGAGGGGCCCGATCGCTGGGCCGCCGTGACCGAGGAGGTGTTGCGGCACGCGAGCCCGCTGGAGGGGACGACGTGGCGGCGTACGACAGAGCGGGTGGATCTCGGCGGGGGAGCGGACATACCGGCCGACGCCTCCGTCCTCGTCGTCCTCGCGGCCGCCAATCGCGACCCGGAGTACTTCCCGGCGCCGGACGCGTTCCGGCCGGGCCGCTATCTGGCCGACGGCGGCCGGGCGGCGGCCCATGTGGCCTTCGGCCACGGTCCGCACTTCTGCCTCGGTTCGCGGCTGGCCCGGCTGGAGGCGGCGATCGCCCTGCCGCTGCTGTTCGAGGGGCTGCCCGCGCTGACCCTCGCCGCGGATCCGGCGGCGCTCGACTACCGCCCCGGCCTGCTGGTGCGCGGCCCGCGCGTCCTGCCGGTCCGCGAAACGGCCTGAGTCCGCGAAACGGCCCGAGTTCGCGAAACGGCCCGAGTCCGCGGAACCGTCTGGGCGGGGGCGCCGGTCAGGGGCGTCGGCCAAGGGCGCCGGCTACATCTCGATCGCGCCGACCTGGCGCATCACGCGCAGCAGATCGTAGGTCCACCAGCCTTCCTGGATCCTGCCGTCGCGGAAGCTGAAGATCGTCACTCCGGTCATGTCCGTGGTCCGGCCCGTGGCGGGCAGGCCCATGAAGTCGTCCTGGTGCGTACCGCGCCAGGTCCAGCGGGTGACGACCTGATCGCCCTCGGCCACCTGGCTGTCGATCGTGAAGTCGAAGTCGAACGCCTTGCGCCAGCCGGCCACGTCCGCCTTGATGACGTCGGATCCGACGGTGGTGTCCTCCTCCTTGGAGACGTCGTGGTCGCGGTAGTCGTCGGTGAACAGTTCGTCGACGAGGTCGAGATTGCCCCCGACGGCTATCTCCTCGTAGAAACGGCGGGCTGTCGCCTTGTTGAGCTGTTCGTCGCGCACTACGTCGAGGTCGGTGAACGTCGGCATTCCGTCGCAGAGCGCCACCATCTCTTCGAAGATGCGATTGGTCTCCGGCAGTTTCGAGTTCTCCATCGCCTGCTCGTAGGACGGAAACTCTATGATTTCCACATAGTGGTCACTGTCGGATCGGTCCCGGCCGACGACCGAGTGGGTGGCCGTGCGCTTTCCCTCGGTCAGTTCGAGCCAGTTGTCCATGAGCCGGTTCATGTCGTCGTATCTGCGGGTCTTGCAGTCGACTATCTGTACGAATGTCATGGGGCATCGCCTCCGGGTGATATCTCCATGTTAGGCCCCCTACGAGGGGGTAGCCGGGTCGGCGGGAGCGGCTCCGGTTGGCGGTCGTTTCCCGGCGGGCCAATACTGAGAGTGACGGGAAAACGGTGCGGTGGGGGCGCGGGAGGCACGATGCGACCCAGGATCGTCTATGTCCACGGCAACGGAAACAAGGTCCGCCCGGAACTGCTCAAGTCCCAGTGGGACACCGCGCTTTTCGGCGAGGACATGGCCGACGCCTCCCGCATGGCGTACTGGGCCTCCCTCCGGTACGAGGCGCCCTTGCCCGACTTCCAGCCGGACCCTCTGGACGGGGCGGCGGACGGGGAGCTGGAGGCGCCCGTCACCGCGCTCGTGGAGCCGACCGAGGAATTCGTGGCCAAGGTGCGCGCCCAGGCCCGGTCCGAGGCGGGCCCCGGGCTCGAGGGGATGCCCGACGCCGACGCGGCGGGGGAGGAGGCCCTCGACACATGGCTGCGCGGCATGACCTATTTCGCGGACACCCTCGCCGAGGGCAAGGGAGAGGACGCCGGAGCGGACATCGGGTCCTTCTCGCCGCTCGAAGCGCTGCCGCTGCCGCGCATCGTCCGCGACCCGGTGTTCCGACTGCTCGTCAAACACACCTTCAAGGACGTCCACGCCTACTTCTTCAGCGAGGCGGGACAGGCGATCCGCGAGGTGGTCAAGGAAGCGCTGGACGGTCTGGACGGCGCGCCCCTCGTGGTGGTCGGCCACAGCCTCGGCACCATCGTCGCCTACGAGGTGCTCAGCGAGGAGAAGACGGACGTCGATCTCTTCGTCACCGTCGGATCGCCGCTGGCGATCACCGAAGTGCGCGACCTGCTGGCCCGGCCCCCGGCGGTCCCGGTCGGCGTGGTGGCCTGGCGCAACGCCTCCGACCTGCGGGACGTGGTGGCACTCGACCATACCCTCGCGCAGGAGTACGCGCCGTCGGAGCGGGTCACCGACCTGCTGGTGACCAATGGCAGCGCCAACCACCACGGCATCAGCCAGTATCTGAGCGCTCCACCGGTCCGGGAGCCGGTCCGTCGGTTGTTCGAGTCCTCCGCGGGCGGGTAGGTGTGCCATGCCGCTGGCCGAAACGGAATGGGACCTTGTCACGACGTGGGTCCGGGAACACCTCCTGGACACCACCGACCCCTACGCGCAGCTCGCCCTCTACGACTTCCCCCCGGAATTCGTCGGCGCGCTACGGCTGACAGCGGTCAGCGGGGACAACGCCCGCGTCCTGGTGGCGGCGTCGCGCAAGGGCATCGAGCGGCAGGTGAAGCTGCTCGAGGTCGTCGCCGCCATCGACGAGCTGGCCGTGCTGCCGGAGGCCGTCAAGGCCGTCGAGTTCCGGGACCGGCTACGGGAGGACGCCTGCGCCCACGCCTCCCAGGACCACTTCCGCACCTGCGTGCTGAAGAACGGGACCGAGGCCTTCATCGACCGCCAACAGCTCCGCCAGACCCTGCGCGAGTTCGTCGAGGACCCCGAGAAGCGCGTCCTGCTCGTCGACGGCGATCAGGGCAGCGGGCGGTCGTACACCTACAACCTCATCCGCCACGTCGGCCAGCACTGCGGCTTCAGGCCCGCGCGCGTCACCCTGTCGCGCACGGCCACCGCGGACAAGGTGATACGCCGCCTCGCCGAATTCGTCGCGGACCCCCGCTCGGGGATCTCCCCCTTGAACCCGACGGAACTGAACGACCTCCTCCCCTCGATCGACGACGCCGCGCATTGGGTGATCAGCCGGGCGACCGCCGCCGACGACCACTTCTGGCTGGTCCTGGACGAATGCGACGAGCTCGACGCGAACTCCGACGTCTGGGACTGCATCGGGCAACTGGCCCTCGCCATCTACGAACACACCGCCGTGAGCGGGGACGAGTCACCCCGGATGGTGCTCCTGGGATACGGGCCGACGATGCGTCAACTGCCCTACGAACTCCGGGGCAACCTGTGCCGGGACACCGCACGCGCCGTCGAGCCCGCCGATCTGCGTGCCTTCTTCGACCAGTACTTCCACGACTTCCCCCCACCCCACCCCGAGGGCGCCCCGGCCGAGGAACCCGACATCAACGACCTCGTGGACGTGGCCGTCCAGGAGGTGCTGCGCGCGGCGGAAGCGGAAACCTGCGAGGGCGTCAGCTACATGCGGAAGGTCTGCACCGCGACGGAGGAGGCCATCCGTGTCTACCAGTCACTCTAGGACCCGCGAGGTGTTCGCCGCCCGGCTGCGGCAGGAGCTGCACGCCACGCGGACGCACCCGCGCGAGGTCGCGGACGCGCGCCGGGCCTACCGGGAAGCCGCCTGCTTGCTCACCCAGTTCGATCCCACCCGGCTCATACGGCCCGACGAGGAGGAGGCCACGGGCGGGGCCACCTTGGAACTCGTCGACGACTGCACCGCGCTGGGCATGAAGGACAGAACCCGCTGGGCCCTCAAACCCGAGGCGCGGCGCACCGCCCTGCGCGGGCTGGCGGGCCCCGAGGCCGCCCGGCTCGCCCTGGAACGCAACCTCGGACAGTGCCCCGAGGGGGCGGGGCCCGAACGCACCGCCCTGGCCTACCTCTCCGGCGAGGCCCCGCCCCTGGAGGGACAGCACGCCCAAGAACTGGCCGACACCCTCCAGGCCGTCCTGTGGCTGTCGGAGATCCCCGGCACCACGGGACTCCCGGACGTCGGGCAGGTGCAGCACGCGCTGGAGCGCGCCAGGATCCTCCAGCCACTCGAACGCCTCGTGCGGGACCCCTTCCAAGGACGCACCCGCGAACTGGACGAACTGCGGTCCTACGTCGGCGTGCCCACCGAAACCACCCGCGCCCAGCTCAAGGGGGCGGGCCGCAGCATCACCTCCTTCACCGGGCGCGTCCGGGAACCCCCGCTGGTGATCCACGGGCCCGGCGGCATCGGCAAAAGCACCCTGCTCGCCAAGTTCATCCTCGACACCCTCCACGACCCCGGACACCACTTCCCCTTCGGCTACGTCGACTTCGAGCGGCCCACCCTCTCGATCCACGAGCCGGTCACCCTGATCGCCGAACTCGCCCGGCAGCTCGGCGTCCAGTACCCCGGGTGCCGAGCGGAACTGGACGAGCTGGCGGGCGAGTGCCAGCGCAGGGCCGCCACCCAGCGGGAGGAACGGGAACGGATGGCCCAGCTGAACCGGCTCTCCACCACCCGGCCGACCCTGGGCCGCAGTGCCTCGCGGGAATTCCAGACCCTGGCCACGTCCGACGAGACCGACCTCATCCGACGGCTCGCCGACATCCTCGTCCGGGCGCTGGCGGTCCCGGCCGGGGAGAGCGGCCCACCGCTGCTCATCGCCCTCGACTCGTTCGAGGAGGCCCAGTACCGCGGCTCGCCGGTGATGGGCAGGGTCTGGGCCCTGTTCGTCACGCTCCAGAAGGCCTACCCGCGGCTGCGGGTCATCGTCTCCGGCCGCGCTCCCGTCGCGCACCCCGCCCGGACGGTCACCCCCCGCACCCTCGAACTCGTCGACCTCGACCCCCGGGCCGCCGTCGGACTCCTGGTCTCCTGCGGCGTCGAGGACCCGGACGTGGCACAGGCCCTGGCCGACCGGGTCGGCGGCCACCCCCTCAGCCTGAAACTGGCGGCCCGGGCGGCCGTACTGGCCGGGAACGAGACCGCACCGATGGGCGAACTGATCCGCAGCCTGCCCGCCCGGCGCCGGTACTTCTACCGCAAGGTCGACCAGATGCTCGTCCAGGGCATCCTCTACGACCGCATCCTCAACCACATCGCCGACGAGCGGATCCGCCGGCTCGCCCATCCCGGTCTGGTGCTCCGCGTCATCACCCCCGAGCTCATCAAGGACGTGCTCGCGGAGCCCTGCGGACTGCGGGTCGACACCCCCGAGGAGGCGCGCCACCTCTTCGAGGAACTCTCCCGCCTCGACCTGGTGGAGTCGGCCGGACCCGACGCCGTGCGGCACCGCGCCGATGTCCGCGCCATCATGCTGCGGCTGTCGGGCAACGACCGGACCGCGCTGACGCGCACCGTCGAGCGCCGGGCGGTCGACTACTACGCGGCCAGGGACGGACTGGAGGCCCGCGCCGAGGAGATCTACCACCGGCTGCGGCTGAACGAGAACCCCCGCTCGGTGGAGGAGCGCTGGCTGCCCGGCGTCGAACGGCTGCTGGCCGGCGCCCGTCAGGACATGGCGCCGAGAGCCGCCGGCTTCCTCGCCGCGCACCTCGGCGGGGACACCCCCGACCACGTCATGGCCGACGCCGACCAGGAGGACTGGGAGCGGATCGCCGCCCGCGAGGTCGATGACCTCCTCGCGCAGGGCTTCGCCGAGGAGGCCGCCGTCCGGCTCGCCGAACGCCGCCCCTGGACACCCTGCAGCCCCCTGCACCCGCTGCTCCTCGAAACCCTGAGCCGGACAGGGCGACGGGACGAGGCACGACGTGAGGCGTCGGAGGCGATCGACCGGGCGGAGGACGCCGGCTGCGCCGAGCAGCGGCTCGAACTGCTGCTGCTCTCCGCCCGCCTCGCGGAGGAGGACGGCGACCGGGAGAGCGCCGACCGCGACCTCCAGGTCGCGGAGGGCGTCGCGGCCGGTCTGGGACAGGACCTCGAAGCCATGGGCGCACTGCTGGCCCGGGCCCGGCTCACGGCCGGCACACCCGTGGACCCCGAGGTCGATACCCAGCTCGCCCGGCGGCTGCGGCAGTTGCCCGATGCGACGCTGATGGACCAGCCGGTGCTGGTGCGGGCCGTCGCGGCGGAGGTCTACGAACGGGACCCGCGCGCCCTCGACCACGCGCTGGAGGTCGTCGGGCTGCCCGGCACCGACGACGGCGTGCTGGACGACATCGGAGCGGCGATCAATCGCGCCGCGTCCCGGCAGCCCGAGCTGCGCGGCGCCCTGATGAAGATCCTGGACACCGCCGTCGGCACCCCCCGGCCGCGCAGCGAGCACTCCAGCATCATCGGGATCCTGCGTGAAGTCCGAGCCCGCGGCACCCTGAACGACGTCGCCCGACGGCTGCTGGTGCTGCGCGACGACAGCGGCGAAATCCTCGCCGGTGTGGCAACCGCCATGCGCAGGGGCACGGCGGGCCCGTCCGCCCGGGCCCCCGCCACCAGCGCACTCATGGCCCGACCGGGCACCCCGGCGGAAGGGAACGGCCCCCAGCGGCCTGATGAGAAATGAACGCGTACCTCGCGCCCGACGAAGTCGTCCAGCTGCGCGACGCGGCGATGGAGGCCGGACTCGCCGACCCCATGGTCAGGGAGCTGCTGTTCGACGGCATCATGGACAAGTACCGCGGCACGCTGCCGCTCGTCGCGGCCCCCGGCCGTCAGCTGCACTCGGACCTGAACCAGATGAACCGCGTGGAGCGGCTGATCGACGGATCCGTCCCCCTGGAGACGTGGCTGCGCAACGCCGTCGCCCAGACTGTCGAGGCGGGCCCGCTGGCCGTCATCCAGCGCGCCCTGGACGACGTGGCCCGCACCGCCTCCGGCGAGCCGGACGTCAGTGCCGCACTGCCGACCGGGGAGACCAAGGAAGAGATCATCCACCGGGACGACACGGTGCCCTACGAGTTCCTCCGCTCCGGCAACGCGGCGGGGGCGGCGGTCGCCCGCATCAAGGTTTCCCCCTATCAAGGAGGCGCACCGCTCCAGCCGAACGGCTTTCCGCACTCGGGAACGGGCTGGCTCATCGCCCCCACCCTGCTCGTCACCAACCACCACGTGATCAACGCCCGGTCCGGGACCGGCGCCCAGCGTGCCCTGGCCGAGCCCGCGGACCTGCGGCTACAGGTGCAGCACTCGCGGTCCCGCTTCGACTACGACGCGGACGAGGCGGAAACCGACGAAGCCACCGCCAGCGACCTCGTCGCCTGGGACGAGGAACTCGACTACGCCATCCTGCGGCTCACCGCCGAGCCGTCCCGCCCCGTGCTGCGCCTGGCCGCACAGCCGCTGACGGTGGCCAAGGGCGAGTACGTGGCGGTCAACATCATCCAGCACCCCGGAGGCCAACCCAAGCGCGTCGCCCTGCGCAACAACCTCGTCTACGAAGCAGACGAGCGCGACGTGCGCTACTTCACCGACACCCGCGGCGGCTCCTCCGGTTCGCCCGTCTTCACCGACGACTGGCAGGTCGTCGCCCTCCACCGGGGCACACGGCGCGTGGAAGACGTGAACTTCCAGGGCAGCAGCACGGCCTTCGTCAACGTCGGTACCCAGATCGACGTGATCATGCGCCACGTCAAGGAGCACTACGGGGAGGTCCACGCCGAGATCGAAGCAGCGCAGTCGGAGTCGGCGCGGGTCAGCGCGCCGCAGGAGGTGTGAGATGCGACCGAAGTCACCGGTGGCGACCGGCACCGAGCAGGTCTTCGGGGACCTGAGGGAAGTCGCCGACCGCGTCCGCGCGGGCCTGGAGGCGGAACGCCCCGAATCGACGGAGGAACTCCCCCCGGACGAGGCCCCCGCCGGGCAGATCGCCCAGTTCGCCCAGTCGGAGCGCGACCGGGTCCTCACGGCGGGCGCGGACGGGCTGGAGAAGCTCGCCGCCGGCCGCACGGACGAGATCAGCGACGACGAATCCTTCGGGATGGAGGCCATCGTCCTCCTCGAAGGCAGACCCGCCATCCTGGTCCAGAACCAGGACTTCGCCTCCCAGCAGGGCGACTGGGCGGTGCTCGACGGGCAGCGGGCCGCCATCCGCGACTCCATCGCCCGCGTCGGCCGGGTGGAGGTCTCGGGACACACCAGCCTGGACTGGCTGGGCACGGCCTTCCTCGTCAGCCCCGACGTGGTGATGACGAACCGTCATGTCGCCGTGGAGTTCTCCCGCACCGACGGCACCGGCTGGACCTTCCAGCAGGGCATGGGCGCCCGTGTCGACATCGCCGAGGAACTCGGGTCCCCGTCGACGGGCGGCGAACCGTTCGCCTTCGCCGTCACGGAGGTGCTGGGCATCCACCCGGACGTCGACATGGCACTCCTGCGCATCGACCCGTCCTCCGGCGGCCAGGCCCTGCCACTCCCCCTGGCGGTGGCGGCCGACGCGCCGCCCGACGTCCCCGGCCACCCCGTCTACGTGATCGGCTACCCGGCGTGGGACGGCCGCCGCAACGAACCGGAATCGATGCGCCGGATCTTCATGGACGTCTACAACGTCAAACGCCTCCAGCCGGGCACGACGACGGAGCTCCTCCCCGAGGAGTTCACCGTCAAGCACGACTGCTCCACCCTGGGCGGCAACAGCGGCTCCCCGGTCTTCGACCTCACCGACCACCGCGTCCTCGGCCTCCACTACGGCGGCCGCTACGGCATCGGCAACTACGCCGTCCCGCTGTGGCAGATGGTGGACGACCCGCTGCTGAACCGAGCGGGGGTCAACTTCGTGTGACTGCCGGGTCACCGGCTTTCCGGCCAGTCCCAGCCCAGTTGAGCGAACATCCCCAACCGGTCGCTCACCGCCCTGATCCCGGTGACCTTGCCGTGGGCCAGGGTGAGGAACCGGATCAGGCCGCCGTCGGCCCGGTGAACAAGGCGGTCGGCTCCGGCTCGACGACGGACCTCGCCCGGCTGGACCCCGCGGAGTTCCCGCTGATCGCCGAGGCGGCCCGATCCGGTGAGGGCGTGGACGACGCGGCGCCCTTCCGGTTCGCACTGGACTGGACGCCCTGCTCGACGGGTTCGCGGGCTACGGGGGATGGGGCGCGAGCGGAGGTACCGCGACGGAGCGGACGTAGCGGGTGCCGACCTCGGGGAAATGTGGCCAACTCGCGGGGCATGAGCCGCTGTTCGTCGAAGGTGGGCTAGGGTCGGTGCGGTGCGCAGTCGTCTGTACGTCACCGCGTTCGTGTCCCTCGCCGTCCTGACGGCCTGCGGTTCGCCGTCGGAGCCACCCGCCCCGCGCCCCTCCCGGGACTCGGCCGAGCGGGCGACGCGCGGCGACGGCGCCGAGCGGCTGTACCGGGGGACCGGGCGGGCCAGTGCCCAGAATCCCGCGTTCTCCCCGGACGGGAAAGCCCTGCTGTTCACCGTTTTCCACGCCGGGTACAACGAGGGCGCCGCCGCACTGCGTGTGCTGCCCCTCGACGGGCGCGAACGCCGCCGTCCCGAAACGTTGTGGGACGACGCCGACCGTGCCGCGGTGAACCTCACCGGTTCGAGCTGGCACGCGCGGGCCGGGGTGGCCTTCGCCTCCGACCGGTCGGGCCAGGACGAAGTGTGGGTGCTGCGGCCGGGCGGGCGACCCACCCGGGTGACCGAGCACGACGGCGACTCGGGCTATCTGGAGCCCAGTTTCTCGCCCCGTGGAGACTGGATCGTCTTCCAGGAAAGCGTCCAGCGGGAGGACGAGGACGGCCGGCCGGACCGGCCGGCCCGCCGTGAACTCGGATCGCTCCGAAAAGTCAGAAGGGACGGCAGCGAACCCACCCGGCTCCTGGACGGCCCCGCCACGAGGACGGACAACCGCCAGCCCAACTGGTCGCCACGAGGCGACCGGCTCGTCTTCCAGCGGCGCGGCCAGGACGACGACGAGTGGGCGCTGTACGTCATGAACGCGGATGGCGGCGGGCTGCGTCGGCTCGACGTCGGCGCCGGTGAGCACACCGACGCGAGCTGGTCGCCCGACGGCCGCCGGGTGGTCTTCTCCTCCACCGCGGGCGGCCTGGACCTGCCGCAGATCTTCGTGGTCTCCGTGGACGGCGGACGCCCGCTCCGGGTCACCCGGAGCGGGCGTACCTATGACGGGGCGCCCAGTTGGTCACCGGACGGCCGGTGGATCGTCTTCGAATCCCACCCGGGGCACGAGGAGCGCCCGACGTCGCTATGGCGAATCCGCGCCCCCAAGGCGTGAGGGCGCTTCCCGCTCAGCCCAAGGTGACTGCCAGCAACGAGTATTGAGTGACCGTCAGGTCGATCGTGGCCGTCGTCGCACCGGACATCCGCCACGTGACCGGACGGGGGGCGGGGGAGGCGCCGTCCGGTGAGCTCACCGTCGCGGCCCGTACACTTCTGCCCTCGGGGACCGTGAGGGAGACCGAGCAGGTGGCCGGCGTGGTCCGGAAGGCGGCGGGGACGTCACCGAACTGGGTGAAGTTCACCAACTGCACGATGATGTCGTCGCCGAGCCGGCCGACCTCGAGGTGGAACCGGCGGTCGCCCGCCAGCGTCACGTCGGCCGGGGCGGCCGCACGGACGGGGCCGAGCAGCGTGTCGGCGCTCGCCTGGTCGGTGGTGGAGAGGTACGCACGGCCGAGCAGGCTCTTGAAGTACCGGCATGTGCCCGCACCGAACCGGTTCTCCCTGCTCGTCGGCAACGGGTCGCCCTTGCGGAAGCCGAGCACGTCGGCGAGGGCGTACTCGCTCCGGGCCGTGCCCACGTGGTCGAGCGCGGTGGGCGCCGGACCGGTGATCACCAGGGTGCCCCCGCCCGACACGAAGTCGCGCAGCACGCCCGCCTCGGCGTCCGACACGGCCTGGAGGTTCGGCAGCATCAGCACGCGGTAGCCGGCCAGATCGGCGGCGGTGAGCCCCGGGCTGGTCACGATGTCGAACGGGATGTGCGCGAAGACGAGCGACTTGACCGTGCCACGGAACTCACCGAGCCATTCCTGCTGGAGACAGCTCTCCTCCGGGCTGCCGCCGCTCCACCAGTCACTGACCCCCGCGGGCGCCTTGGCGTTGGCGAACATGCCCGTACCCGGTGAGGGGCTGACGAAGTCGCGGGAGGAGGACGAGTGATAGACGCCGACCGTGGCGCCCGAGGTGGCGTTGTACAGCCGTTCCTGATGAGCCGCGACGAAGGCGTACATCCGCGTGCGCATGGCGAGATCGGTGCTGTCGCTCTTGAACGGACTCTTGATCTCGTACGGATTGCAGCCCGTGGCCAGCAGTTCGGCCATCACCAGTGACGCGTCGTCGGCCTTCCAGCCGTACGAGAACGCCCAGGCGGGCTTGGTGCCGCTGGCCGCCCGCGCGTATTTGTACATCGAGATCAGGCACGTCCAGTCCGTCGCGGTGGCGTGCCGCATCCCGTCGTAGAGGCCGAGGATGTCGACCTCCCAGACCTGGCTGACGCCCTCCGCCTGACGGAGGTACGCCCCGTCGAGGCCGATGGACGTGGCGTACTGATAGTCCATGCTCACGGTCTCGTGGAAGGTGACCAGATCCGGGTTGGCGGACCGCCCCGCGGCGGCGATGTCGAGCTGCCACTGGAGCAGATTGCGGTGCCGCCACTCCACGTACCGACGGAAGAGGGGGTCGGCGAAGTCCGCCTTGGCCGGCAGCCGCAGACCGGTGTCCGCCTTGAACGCGGCCGCCGCCCAGGAGGAGGCGTCGCACCAGCTGAGCACCCCGTCGAAGTAGATCGGCACATCGGGCCAGATCCCGTCCAGACCCGTCCCGGCAAGTGCCTTGACGCGGCCCAGATAGAACTCCCGCCAGGGGGAGTTCGGGCTCACCCAGCAGCTCTCGTCGCCGGGGTCGACCCAGACGACCACACTGCCGTAGAAGACATTGGGCTTGCCGTCGAGCGAGCGCTGCACCCAGGACTTGCCGTCGCCGTTCTTGTGGAACGACCGGCCCTTCTCGCCGCCGAGGCTGATGACTTCGAGCGAGGGGTAGTACATGACCACCCGGATCCCCGCGCTGTGCGCGAGCCCGACGAACTCCTTGATCTTCCCGAGGTGCTGGGTGAACTCGGCGTCGGTCAGCCAGTGCGACAGAATGGTGTCGAGCTCGATCACGCTGACGTTCTGCGCCTTGAGGGCGTTGATCACCGGCTTCATGTCACGCGTGGGATCGGCGTCCTCGTCGAAGGTGGCGTCGGCGATCCGGGCGAACCGGCTCCAGTCGGGGAAGCCGCCCCCCGCGGCGGCCGGAGCGGCCCAGGCCGGTTGGTGTTGCGGGCCCGGGAGAACGGGCAGGAGATTGGCCGCGAGCGCCGCGCTCCCCGTTCCCAGGCCGGCCCGTAACAGCTTTCTCCTGCTGATTCTTCGCATTCCGTCCACGGTGGTCCCTCATTCTCACGGTGGGTGTCGGTGCGGTGCCCGAGCAGTCTGCCTGATCGTTTCCGGCCGCGTGGCAGGTTGTCGCGGGGGCTGCGGATTCGGCTCGATCACGCCTGCCGCACCGCGTTCCGCCCGGCCCCTCGCCGCTCCCGGCGGCCCCTCGTCCCGATCTGCCGGTCCGGCACTGACATGGGACGATGGGAGAAGGAGGCCGCCGATCGGCCTGCTCCGGTCAGCGACGAAGCTCATCTGTGAAGGAGCCCGACAATGACCACTCACGCAGGTGGGACGAACACGGCCACCCGGGATTCCGGGCACGCTCTCGTCTCCGGCTGGACCGCGTTCGCCGCGATCCTGATGATATTCGGCGGGCTGATGGCGATATTCCAAGGGATATCCGCCATAGCCAAGGACAGCGTATTCGTCGTCACGCGTGACTACGCCTTCGAGTTCAGCCTGACGGGCTGGGGCTGGGTGCACCTGATCCTGGGCATCGTCGTGATGCTGGCCGGCTTCGCGCTGTTCAAGGGCGCGATGTGGGCACGCGTCCTCGGCGTCCTGCTCGTGGGCCTGAGCATGATCGCGAACTTCATGTGGCTGCCCTACTACCCGCTGTGGGCCCTGGTGTTGCTCGCGATCGATGTCTTCGTCATCTGGGCGTTGTGCGCCGGACCACGGCCCACCACCACCTAGCGCGCAGCCGAACCGCTCACGCGCGAGCCGCCCCTCCGGCCGGTGATGAACCGCCGGGGGCGGCCGGTTGGAGCCGTACCGACACCACATACGAGATGACGACGGCCACGATGACGAGCGGCATCACGGTGAGCCCCTCGGAGCCCAGCAACAGGGTGGCCAGCAGCACGGACGTCATCGGCAGCTTGAGCATCGCGACCGCCATCGCCCCGACGCCCATCGCGAACCCGGCCGTGAGCGTCAGTCCGGGCAGCCCGGACAGCAGGATGCCACCCGCCGCCCCGACGAACATCGCGGGGAAGATGGGGCCACCCCGGAAGGCGCTCAGCGATACGCAGTAGGCGAGTGCCTTGCAGACGGCGAGGGAGACCAGCGCGACCGTGGAGTAGGCGGCGCTGTGCGCCAACAACCCTTCCAGCGCGGTCTCTCCCGAGTACATCACCTCCGACGGCTCCCGCCCGGTGCCCGCCCCGTAGCCGATCGCGAGCCCCGCGACGGCCAGGCCGGCCACCACTGTGCCCACCACCCGCCGTCGCTCGACGCGCCCCTTGAGGAACAGGGCGAGCCGGCGAACTCCCGCTCCCGCGAAGGCTGCCACGATGCCGATGACCAACGCCCAGCCGAATTCCGCGAGGGTGGGCGCGGCTGCCGTGGGAATGTCGTGCAGGGCCAGCCCGTACGTACCGAGCCCGGTCCAGTCGCCGAGCCCCGTGAAGATGAGCGCGCCGGTCCCCGACGCCAGCAGACCGGGCGCCAGCACCGTTCCCAGCAGCGGCCCGGCGAGCCCCGAGACCTCCATCAGCAGGAAGGCACCGAGAAGCGGCGACCCCAGCAGCGCGCTGACGGCCGCGAAGCTGCCCGCCGCGCCCACCACGGCCACCGCCCGGGCGTCGGGATTCCGTGCGGCCAGGCGCAGGGCGCCCACCGCCAGCCCGCCGCCGATGGCGATGAGCGGCGCCTCGGGGCCGAGCACCGCGCCGAGCCCCAGGGATGCGAGGGCGGCGCAGACGATGCCGGGCAGCGCGGCCAAGGAGGGCGCGCCGCCCGCCGAGAAACCGTCCGCCGGTTCATGCCCGCCGTGCCCCGGAAGGTGACGCACCGTCATCCCCACCAGGGCGCCCGCCAGGGCCAGCATCGGCAGCGGCCACCACAGAGGCGTGTCGTGGAAGCCCAGCGCCACCGGCAGGTCGGTATAGACCAGCGGTTGCAGCTCGGTGACCAGCGCGAGAAAGCCGAACGCCACCGCGCAGACCGGCGCCCCGATGAGCGCGGCCAGGGCCAGCAGCCCCAGATAACGCCGGGTTCGCAAGGGGGCGTAGGGATCTTCCGGCATCTCCGCCGATGCCGCTCCGGGTGCGCCGACCGACATGCGTGCCGCCTCCTCGCCGGGGTGAACGCCGGTGTCCTCGGGGTCCGGGCGCCCGGCACGAGCCGGACGATCATCCGCCAGTAAACCACCCGAAGGCGGTATAAATGCCGCATGGCAGCTCAAGGCAGTCGGGTGGGCCCCCTCCGCGACACCGGCGCACCGGCATGACGGTCGTACCGTGGGGTGCCGCCGAGGGGAGGGAACGCCGCCGGGTGCTTCTCCGTCACCTCCTGCGCTCGGTGACGGCGGTGACCCTGCTGGTGGTGCTCTACTACCTGGCCCCGCTGGACCGCCCGCCGGACGCCGGGCTCGCACTGGCCCTGGCCGCGGGGCTGTCGCTGTTCCTCGCCGTCGTCGTCCGTCAGGTCAGGGCGATCACGCGCTCCCCGTACCCGCGACTACGGGCCCTGGAGGCGCTCGTCACCGCCGTGCCGCTGCTCCTGCTGCTCTTCGCCGCCGCCTACGTACTGATCGAGCACGGTCACCACGGGTCCTTCTCCGAGGCGTTGAGCCGCACCGACGCCCTGTACTTCACGGTGACGGTGTTCGCCACCGTGGGGTTCGGAGACATCGTGCCCCTGACGAAGAGCGCCCGCGTCGTGACCACCGTGCAGATGCTCTTCGACGTCGTGGCGCTCGGCCTGCTGGCGAAGGCCATTCTCGGAGCCGCCGAGGCCGGGGTGCGACGGAGGTCCGCACGGGATGCCGGAGAGCCGGGCCCCACGGGGGACGGGCCCGCGCAGCCCTGACCGGCGCCGATGCCGGCGAGGACGCGGACCCGGCGGAGGCCGGCAGGCACACGATTCGGGTGCCGCGCCCGCTCCACCCGGCGCTCAGGCGCACCAGGTGCCGCGGCAGGACGCGGCGACGAAGCCGGGTCCGAACGCGAGCAGCAGCCCCTCCTCGCCGTCGCCGGGCGGGTCGTCGTGGGTGCGGGCGAGAACGTCGAGGACCGCGACGCCGCCCAGGTTGCCGTTCTCCTCCAGGCTGCTCCAGGAGTGCCGGAGCGCCTTGGGCTCGACGTCGAGACCCCGGGCCACGTCATCCAGAATGCGGGGTCCGCCCGGGTGGACGGCCGCCCATCGCGGCGGTGCGGTCGCCGGCTGTCCGGCGCGCAGCCAGTCGTGGAGGGCGGGCATGACGTCACCGGCGGCGTTCGCGGCCTTGCGGGTGGAGTCGAAGTGCAGGCCCGCGTCGTCGAGGCGGCCCCAGTAGCGGTCGTGACTGCCGGGGAGCCAGTACTCCCAGGTGGCGTCGATGCGCAGCCCCGGGCCGCGAGGGGTGTCGGTCACCACGCAGGCGCCCGCACTGTCCCCGAACAGCGCTTTGTAGATCATGCTTTCCAGGGTGGTGTCCTCGTGGTGGTAGATCGTGCTGATCGTCTCGGCGGCGACGACCAGGACACGGCTGCCCGGCTCGGCCCGGACCTCGCGGGCCGCGCGGATGAGGGCCTGCGCACCCCCGACGCAGCCGAGGGTGGCCATCGGCATCCGGCGGACGTCGGGGCGCAGTCCGAGCGCGCCCGTCAGGTGGACGTCGAGACCGGGGACGGCCCACGAGGTGGTGTGACTGGTGACCACGCAGTCTACGTCGGCCGGTGTCAGCCCGGCGGTGGCCAGGGCCGCGCGGGCCGCCTCCTCGGCGAGGCGGGCGGAATCGGCGAAGGCCACCCGGTTGCGCTCCCCGATCGTGGCGGTGCCCGCGACGGTGGGGGAGCGCAGCGGCCGGGTGAAGCGCCGGGTGTGCACCCCGGTGGCCCGGACGACGCGCAGGATCGAGCCCAGCCGTGGGTTGCCGCCGTGGTGCTCGCTGATGTCGGCACAGATGTCATCGGTGGTGACGACATGGTCGGGCAGGGCTATCGAAGGCATCGAGACGTAGGAGGGCACGAGGGCTCCACGAGGTAGGCGGGCGCGGTGTGGCTCAAACCTATGTGTAAAGGTGTCGCAAATTCGCCTACGGGTGCCATTCGATGTGCTCTGCCCGTACTGAGTATCACCGGGGGGTCACCCGAGGCGTCAACGGGCGTGCAACATGGGCTGACGAGGCCTCTGCTCTCCGCGATGGAAGACGAGGACCATGAGACGGGCGCGGGGCGCGGCGAGGGGTTCGGCCGTGCACAGCGACACCCAGCCCGGGCCCATCCGCGCGTGGTCGAGAGGGCGCTCGTCCCCGTCGGGATGGATGTACGCGCCCCCACCGGCCTCGTAGAGCGGCCCGACCACCGGGTCGGCGAGGATGTCCGCCTCCAGCGCGGTCAGCGTCTCGTCGTGGGGCAGCGCGGCCACGGCGGCCCGCATCTGGGGGAGGACGAACGGCAGCCAGTACTCGGTCCACCCGGTGAGCACGTCGCGCGCCTCGGGCGCGAGCGTCATCCACCGCATGGTGTTGGCCGGGACCTCCCCGCTGGGGAACATGTCGGCGAACGCCTTGTTGAAGGCGAGCACGTTCCAGGACTGGTCGTTGAGGTACGCCATGTGGGACATGCTGTTGACGACCTCCTGCCACGCGCCGGGAACCTCGGTGCCGGACCGGGGGTGCAGCGGGTACGGCGGGTCGCGATGCAGGGTGTAGAGCCACAGCAGCGTCCACTCGTGCTCGTTGAACGCGAGCAGCCGGGCCACGTCCCGCAACAGATCCTCGGGCGGGTTGGGGTGATTTCCGGTCTCGAGCCGGTTGAAGGTCCCGGGGGCGCGGTGCAGCAGCTGGTCGATCTGTGACTGTGCCAGTCCCGGGGCCCTCCGCCCCTGCCGGGCCGGGCGGGCGAGGCCGTGCTCTTCCGGGGCTATGAGAGCCCGGCGCGCACGGAGCAGCTTCTGCAGTGCTTCCTTGTCCACGTACGAATCCCTAATATCACGAGCGGCACCGCCAGGGGAAGGCGATTTCATTGGACAGTTTTTCCACCGAAAATCTCGGGGAAGAAATGATCGCATCCCTCATGCATGATCGACCTGCGGGTCCGCGTCATGAGAGCGGCGCTGACCTGGGCGCCTCACCCTATGTGAGGCCCAATCAGGGAGGGTACAATTCACTCGTCGACCGATCGAAACGGGAAGCAGAGGGCGGCCGCCATTCGCCCACAGCTGCCGAGATCTGCGTTACGCACCCCGCTTTCGGGTCTGTTCCCCGTGCTAATCGACGCCGCCCCGGCGGGCATCCGCGGTGAAGTCTCGCAGAGACAGCCCGCGGCATTGCGACCGCCTCCGGCCGGCTCCATGGGCACGGAATCCCTCTGCGGTTCCCCACGCGGTCCATCCGCGAACCGGCCGGACGGATGGCATCGACGCCACCACCCGCCGGGAGAGTTCGTCCCAGGATGCGACGCTGATCCGCGGCGCCCGTGTGGCTGAACTTCGACGACAGCGAGGGCTGTCGGCACCCGGCCGACGGCCCCGCTCGCCCCGTTGTCGGCGACGCCGGCCCAAGGCGCTCACGGCTTCCAGTGCCGTTCCCCCCCCCCGGGCCCGGCTCGTGGCGCGCTCAGTGCGCCGTCGTTCGGCCGGGCGTCTCCTGGACGGAAGACGACCAGGACCCCGTCGGGCCCACGATCGCGGCGATTCTCATCCTGCTTGATGTCCCTGGTGCCGCGCAGACCGGTGATGAACAGCGGTGCGGCGGCGGCCTCCCGCGCGAGCGGGGCGGTACCGCCGAGGACGAGAAGCCCGGTCAGGGCTGCGAGGAAGAGGCGGCAGACAGACGCGCGGCAGCGGTTTCCGCGCGGGAGCCGGCCGCCGTGGCCGCCGATGTCGGAGCTCCCGGCGTGCAACCTGTCGAGCACGCTGTCCGGGAGGACGGCCTGACCAAGACCCACAGCGAGGAACGCCTCGCCCGGCAGGGCACCATCGACCACCACGCCCTGGAACGGGCGGGTCGCGGGGCGGGACAGCGGGCCGGGAGCGAGACGGTGGAGAGGACGGGCGGCGGCCCCGACCGTACGGGGCGGCCGGGCGCCGGCCGGGTCAGTGGCTCTTCCCCGTCCGAGCGGCGCCAAGCCCATCCCCGGCCCGCCCGCCCGGGACGCATACGAATACGTCGCCGAGGCGGCGGCACGCCGTGCGTCGACCGAGCCGCGCCGACGCCTGGGGCCTGTCCGGCGGATCGTCGCGGATCAGCGAGCGGCTCGGGGTACCCCCAGTGCCGGGCGTCGGGAGCCCACGAGATCCGCCGGACAGGCCCGGGTGCGACCGGTGCGTCAGACCTCCAGGTCCGCCTCTATCCGCCGCAGCTGGTGCCGTGCCATGGCCAGGTTCGCCCGCTTGCCGTCGAGCACCAGGTAGAGGAAGAGGCCGTTGCCGCCGCGGCCGGTCAGCAGCCTGATCAAGTGATACTGCGAGCCGAGGGTGATCAGGATGTCTTCGATGCTGTCCTGGATGTTGAGCATCTCCATGGCCCGCAGCTTCGCCCGTACCACGTCGGTGTTGGCCGCGGCCGCCACATTGAGGTCCAGTGCCTGCGACCCGCCCAGAGTGCCGAGCGCCATGCCGCTTCCGTAGTCGACCAGAGCGACGCCGAGGGCGCCCTCGATCGACGTCATCGCATCCTGCAGGGCCGCTTCGGTGTTCGCCATGAGAATCCCGCTTTCGTCATTGGTTGTCATCAAGGGCCGCCCCGTCCCCGCGGCCGTCCGCCGGCGGAACAGGGGGTGAAGAAGAGGTGCCGTGGTCACACCTGCCGTCGACGCTCCAGCGCGCTGTCGACGAGCTCCGATATTCGCGTCCCGGCCCTGCGGGCCTCCAGGTTCAGCCGGCCCACGTTGGCGTCGGCCGCCGCCAGGAGGGTCAGGACGCAGGACGAACCGGCCGCGTACGTCGCCACATAGCCGCGCTCGCCGCGCACCAGCAGTTCCCGGAATCCGCCGTGACCCACGGCGTCCGTCAGCCGCGCGCCCACCCCCAGGGCCGCCGCGGTCAGCGCGGCCACCCCGTCGGGCTCCATGTCGGTGACGAGATGCGCGATCACCAGCCCGTCGGTGCTCGCCACCAACGCACCGGTCAGATGCGGTACGCGGATCCGTAACGCCTGGAGCTCGGTGAGCACCTCGGGTAGGGCCGTCATCGACTGTCTCCTTCCTGTCCATTGCCTCAAGGCGCGTCTCATCATGGGAGCGGGGCATCCCGACGGGGGGACGGAACGGTCACAGGGCCTCCAACGCGTCACGGATCCTGATGAGCAGGGAGGTCTCCGGGGCGCCCGGCGCCTCGGGCAACGGCCGGTCGGCCTCCGGCATCCCCGGGTCCGGGGGACGGATCAGGCCCAGCGCCGCCAGCCGCCGGACGTCCAGGAGCGTGGCGAAGGCGGGGCGCCCGAGCGCCCGGGCGATCTGCACCGGGGTGCGTACCCCGTCGGCCGCGCGCAGCACCGCCCGGCGGCCGCACGCCGCCTGCGCGCCGCACCCGCGGCCCCGGTCGGCGTCGGGTACGGGCACGACGGGGGCCGCGTCCACCGCCGGGCCCGGCCATGCCTGCTCCAGGAGCCGGCGCCGTCTGCGCACCTCCCGTCGGAGGGCGGGGACCGGCACCGGCCGCACCGGGCCGAGCCAGTGCCGGGCCTCGCGGAGGAACCGCTCGGGCGGGCGCTGACCGTCCCCGAGGGGATGCAGGACGAAGTAGGCGGCGTCGAACAGCGCGCTCAGATGGCACAGTTCGAGTTCACCCTGGCTCAATCGGCCGTGTTCGACGAGGAAGTCGCCGGTCCGGTAGCCCGGGCCGCCTTGCGCCACGGCCTCCTCCCAGGCCTCCGCCGACAGCCGCCCCCGGGCGGTCAGCCGCCACCCCACATCCGGCGCGGCCGGGCTCTCCGCGTGCACCACCGCACCGTCGCAGAGATAGAGCGCACCCACCGGCCCGTGCAGGGCTCCGGTGGCGCCTTCGCAGGCCAGCCGGGCCAGCGGGTCCTCGGCGACCCGGCCCTCCACGGCCGGCGGCGCCGGAGTCGAGCCCGCGGCTTCCGCGGCTTCCGACGTCACGACAGGACCAGCCCGGCCGTCAGATCCCTCAGCCGGAAGCGGGCGACGGCCAAGTTGGACTCGGTGCGGTCGAGCCAGAGGTAGAGGAAGACGCTGCTGTCGAAGGCGGTCTCCACGAAGCGGATCAGATGGTATCCGCCGCGCGCGGTGACGATGAGGTCCTCCACGGGCCCGTCGGCCTGTTCTACGCGCCCGTCCGGCACTGCCCGTTCCGCTGGTTCGACCTGGGTGAACGCGCTGCTCTCGAAGGTGAGCCGGGCCAGTTCGGCGGCCTCCGCGGCCGCCGTCTCGTGGTCGTGGTTCGGGCCCTCGCCCGCCACTCCCAGGGTGAGTCCGGTCGTCCAGTCCACCAGACTCGCTCCCCGGACACCGGGGATCGCCAAGGCCTCGGATAAGCACGCGTCGATACCGGACACACAGACCTCTCCAGCCGCGCCGCGGCAGCGCACCGCCGCGACTCGTCAGACACAGACAACAGCTACCAACGGCATGTCGGCTGCGACGGAAGGTAATCGAAAACGGAACCGCGTGCGGTGGTTTTGGCAAATTCAACCGGCATAGGTCGAGCGGCGTGGTGGGCACCCCGGCACGGGCCCGTCGGCATCCGGTTGCTCACCGTCAGCGCCGCTGTTCGCGCTCCGGAGCGAAGGGTACGCCGCTCGCCAGCCCTCGGTAGCCGATGACCAGCGCCTCACCGAGGAAACCGACACCGATGGACAGCTGGATCGGCCGCGCGTTCTCGTGCATGCCGAGCCGTATCGCGAGGAAGCCGTAGCCGGCCATGGCCACGAAGGACCCGACGATGGCGAGAAAGGTCCGGCCGGTGTAGCGCTGCCACAGCACCCCGTCCTTGCCGAAGACCTGGACCGTCGCGCCGCGCAGGGCGCCGAGCGCGATACCGAGGACGCAGCCCACGACGACCCAGACGAGGTCGGTGCCGGTCAGGTCGTCGACCTTGATCAGGGCCCAGATGCCGAGGCCCGTGAGGACGAGGGCCGGTCCGAACAGGTCGCGGGCGTTGAGGGGTTCACCCCTCAACCGCTTGACCACCACAACGATCGCGACGACGGCAATGAGAGCCGCGAGCACCCAGACGTTCATGAACCCCACCCTTTATAGCCCGACCATGCTAAAAAAATAATTTAGCTCACCCGTGCTATAAAGGCAACATGCCGAAGATCGTCGACCCCGAGGCCCGTCGCCGGGCCGTGGCCGCCGCCGTTCTGCGCGTCATCAGCCGGGACGGTCTGGAAAAGGCGTCGCTGCGCAATGTCGCCGACGAGGCGGGGCTCGCCATCGGATCGGTCCGTCACTACGTCACCGATCAGACCGACCTGATGACGCTCGCCCTGCGGGAACTGGGCCGCCGCGTCGACCGGCGGATCTACGCCCACGCCGAGCAACTGCTCGACCCGGACGCCGGCATCGACCGCCGCACCCGCACCGAAGCCCTCCTCGCGGAGCTTCTCCCTCTCGACGGGACCCGCCACGAGGAGGCCGTGCTCTGGCTCGCCTTCACCACCGCGGCACGCACCCGGCCCGAACTGCGCGCCCGCGCCGACGCGTTGCATGAGGGCATGCACGCGTTGGTGCTACGCGTGCTGCGTGAATGGCAGCGGGTCGGCGGCCTGCCGGACGCCGTGGACGTCGGGACGGAGGCGCTGCGGCTGTCCGCACTGCTCGACGGCCTCGCGCTCCAGGTGGTGCTGCAGCCCGCCCACGTCACGCCGGACGACGCCCGAAGGGTGCTGCGACGCCACCTGGACGCGCTCAAGGCAGGGTCCTAGCCCGACTGCCGCCCGCGGCCGCGCATCTCGGTGCGGCCGCGGGCGTGCCCCGGCTTGGTGGTGGGCTGGTGGTGGGTCAGGCCGCCGTCGCCTGCTCCATCATGCGGCGCAGCAGCTTCTTGTCCGGCTTTCCGGCGTCGGTCAGCGGCAGTGCGTCGAGGAACTCGATGCGCGCCGGTTCGTACATCGTGCCCCGCTCGGTGCGCACCAGTTCGCGCAGGCCCCGCTCGTCGACCCCGCTGTCCCGCGTGGGCACGACGACGGCGTGGACCTGCTCCATGCGGTTGGCGTCCGGGACGCCGAAGACGGCGCTCTGCAGGACGTGGGGGTGGGAGTTCAGCAGGTCCTCGAGTTCCGTGGTGTACACATGGCCGCCGACCACCACGATCATGTCCTTGAGCCGGTCGACGATGGTCAGATAGCCCTCGTCGTCCAGGTGCCCGATGTCGCCGGTGTGCAGCCAGCCGTCCCGCAACACCTCGGCGGTCAGCTCCGGCTGCTTCCAGTACCCCTGCATGATGCCCGCCGAACGGACGCAGATCTCGCCGTGCTCACCGGGAGGCAGATCGCGGCCGGACTCGTCGCGGATGGCCACCTCGACGCCTTCCAGGGGCTTCCCGACGGACCGGAGGCGCTCGGGGTGCTCCGGGTCGTGGTCCTCCTCGGTGAGTACGCTGATGCCGCCGGCCTCGTTCTGCCCGTAGAACTGGTTGAGGACGGGGCCGAAGCGCCGGACCGCCTCGGCGATACGGGTCGGCGAGGACGGGCAGCCGCCGTACGAGACGCGGCGCAGGCTGGAGGTGTCGGTGCGGTCGGCGTCCGCGTGGTCCATCAGTTGGTACAGCAGCGGCGGCAGCAGGAACAGATGGGTGATGCGTTCGCGCTCGATCGCCGCGAGCACGGCCGCCGGCTCGAAGTCCTCCATCAGCACCACGGCTCCGCCGGTGCGCAGGGCGTGATCGGCCATCATGCCGGCGGCGTGGGCGAGTGTGGTGCACACCAGTTGCCGGATCGGCTGCCCCGCCTTGGCCATGATGTCTTCGGGTATGACGTCGTGGAACCACTGCACCTGGTCGAAGGAGGTGCAGATGGCCTTGGGGTGGCCGGTGGTGCCGCCCGTGTGACGGATGGTGCAGGTGTCCTGCGGCCGGGCGGGACTGGGGAGGGGGTCGGCCGACTCGTCCGCGGCGAGTTCCAGCAGGTCCGTGCCGATGGCGGCCGGGCCGAGCGTGAGGACGTTCTGCACCGGTGCCTGCCCGGTCACCTCACGGGCGCGGTCCGCGTACCGCGGGTCGACGATCAGGGTGTGGGTCTCGACGTCGCGGACGATGGTCGCCTGCACCTCGGCCGCGAGTTTGCTGTAGAGGTGGTTGACGCGGCAGCCGATCAGATTGGCGGCGTAGCGCACGGCGATCGTCTCGGGGAGGTTCCCGCTCAACAGGGTGACGGTCTGGCCGTGGCGCACTCCCTGGGTGCGCAACGCGCGTGCCATGCGGTACACGAGATCGTGGAGCTCGCGGCCGGTGACGCGTCGGTTTCGATGGATCAGGACGTGCCGGTCGGGTGTGGCCGCGAGGACGTCGAGCGTGTGCTCCACGTAGGTGCGGAAGTCGTTCGCGTTGAGGGGCATGCGCAATTCCTGGGTTCCCTGGGTTCCTGATGCGTGGTGGTCCGGTGCCCGGGGTGCGGCGGACGCCGCGTCGGCCGGTGGCGGCCCACGTACCGGCCCGGATCCGACGAGTTTGGTAGCCCAGGGCAACTAAAGTGATCTTATCTCTTCACCTTCAAAGGCTCCAGGCCGTGCAGGGCCGTGCCTGGGTTTCCTTGCCTGAAACGTCGATATCCAGTCAGTGGTCTCGATGGCGCGGGCATGCTGGCCGGCATCGTAGGGTGGCTTTTCCACACCGACGGGGGAAGCGACATGAGCAGCGGGACACGACAGGCGGCGGATATCACGGCGGAAGGACGCAACGGGCCCGCCCAGGTCGCCCTCTGGGCCGCCGTCATGGGTATTGGCCTGATCCTGGGCATCGTGGTGACGCCGATGTTCTGGCTGATGTGGGGCGGTTGGTACACGCTGTTCGTGTTCCTGTGTGCCTTCGTCGCCATCCCGGCCGGGCACCTCGGCCGCAGGCGAGGCAAGCGGCTGGGCGGCCGCGACCGTGGTGCGGCACTGTTCGCCATCGTCGCCGGATGGCTGTTGATGCTCTGCGTTCTGCTGCTGGTGGTCGCCTATGCCGGGTTGGTGGCGGGGCTCGCGGTGCTGGTGGACTCGGCCCGCTGAGCGGCGGGCCGACCCCGCGCGGCCCGGGCACCCTGGCACGCTTGCGGGACGACCCGGCCCGCCTTCACCGGGCCTCGGCCACCATCGGCAGCCGATCGGGGTGGAGGTTCGCCCGGGTGACCATGCGGACCCGCGCGCCGGGGAACGGGCGCAGCCGCCACCGCCCGCAGACGGTCGCCACCGCCATGGTCATCTCGGCCAGGGCGAAGGTGTCGCCGATGCACTTGTACGCACCCGCGCCGAAGGGGATGAAGGCCCCCTTCGGCAGGTCGCGCGCCCGCTCGGGCAGCCAGCGGTCGGGGTCGAACCGACGCGGGCTCGCGAACCA
The DNA here is from genome assembly GCF_055576875.1 of Streptomyces sp. NPDC033229. Taxonomy (NCBI): domain Bacteria; kingdom Bacillati; phylum Actinomycetota; class Actinomycetes; order Kitasatosporales; family Streptomycetaceae; genus Streptomyces; species Streptomyces sp. NPDC033229. The sequence continues at coordinate 199,094 of NZ_JBVIQR010000006.1, forward strand.
ACGCGGGTCGTGGTGCAGCGCGTACGGGCTGTAGAGGAGCTCCGCCCCGCCGGGCACCGACACGGTACCGAGCCGGACGGCGGACGTCGCGCGGCGCGTGATCATCCATGGCGGGTAGCGACGCAGCGTCTCCAGCACGACCCGGCCGGTGAACGCGAGGGCCGGCAGATCCTCGAAGCGCGGCGGCCGGCCGCCGAGCACCGTGTCGACCTCGGCGTGTACGCGTTCCTCGATCTCGCGGTGGCGCCCGAGTTCATGGAAGAGCCAGGCGAGGCTCGCCCCGGTCGTCTCCACCGCGGCGACGGCCAGACTGGTCACATGGTCATGGACCTGCCGGTCGGTCAGACCGCGGCCGTCCGCGTCCCGTTGGGTCAGCAGCAGGGAGAGCATGTCCCCGTGGTCCTGTCCGGTGTGACGGTGCGCGGCGATCGCCTGCCCGACGAGCCGTTCCATGGTGTGGCGGGCGCGGTCGAAACGGCGGTTCGAGGCGACCGGCACCCGCGCCCACCACTCCGGCAGCAGGAGGTGCACCATCATGCCCCGGGAGAGAGCGGGCAGCGCCCGGTGGAACTCCGCGCTGGCGCGGGTTCCCAAGCCCGAGGGAAGCAGGGTGTTCGCGAGCACACCGAGCGAGAGGTCGTTCATCGCCCGGTCCACCGCGACGACCTGCCCCGGGCGCCATTGCGCGACGACGCTTTCGGCGACCCGGCCCATGACAGCGGTGTAGGCGGGGATCCGCTGATGGTGGAAAGCCGGTTGGAGGGCCCGTCGGGCCCGGTGGTGAACTTTTCCTGAAGAGACCACCAGGCCCTCCCCGAGGAAGAGGGACGCCTTTTCGAAGAGCCGGCCGCGAGTGAAATTGCGGGCCCCGCCGACAAGAACGTGCTGGACCAATTCCGGATGCGTGAGGGCGTAGAAAGGCAATGCCCCGAGCCGTAGCCGGACGACGTCTCCGTGTGCGGCCAGCGACGTGACGAAGTCGAGGGGGCGTCGCATCAGCGGAACCGTGTGACCGGCGACGGGCCAGGCGCCCGGGGCCCACGCGATCGTGCCGGTCGTGGCCTTGTCATGGCTCGGCGTATTCCGTGTGCGCCCGGCGGTCAGTGTTCGGCATCGAGGGTCCATGGTGTCTCCAACCTCGTATTCACTCGTCACACTGTTGGCCTCCCCATCCAAGTCGAGAGCGGGTGTGCAAGGCGGACGCCACCGGGGGTATCGGATGCACGCGGCGCGGCCCATCGGCATCCGGGCTCCCCGCTTCCCGGCTCCGCGCCCCCTAGTGGGGCCCGGGAGGCGGAATTCAAGCGACCGACGAAGAAACCATCCGATAAACGTGCTCGCTCTATTTAAGGCTCGTGGCATTTATGGGCGCGGACGTCTGTCGGGGCGCCGGCCCGCGAGGGCGCGGATCACAACGGCTCGGCGGTGTGCGGGACGTAGAGGTCCAACAGCCGGCTGCGTGCCGTGTGCAGCCGGTGACCGAGCACCTCGGCGACCGCGCGCATGACGGCGAAACCGAGCGCGGGATTCTGCTCGCACAGGGCCCGCGCGTCGGCGCCGTCGAACTCGTACGCCCGCACGGGGCTGAGCGCCTCCGCGCCGAACCCCCACTCGTACGGCGGGAACAGCCAGGACCAGCCGAGCAGATCCCCCGTGCCCAGCGTCTCCACGGTGACCACCCGCCGCCCGGGCAACTGGAGGTCCAGAGTGACCGCCCCGGAGCGGATGATCCAGAAACGGTCCGCCGTGCCGTGTTCCTCGAAGATCCGGGCGTCCTCCGGGAAGGAGATCTCGCGGGCGAGCTCCATCAGCCGATCCCGGTATTCCGCGGGCAGGGATCTGAGCAGTCTCTTCGTTGTCGTCATTACCGAGAGCCTCCTCGCAGCCCGCGGCGCCGCTCACACGTCGCCGCCCCGCCGGTGGCCCGCCGGGGCAGACATCCTCCGCCCCGTGCGCGCAGCCTGCTCCCTCCATTGACCCACGCCCGCCGACGGGCGGCATCCCGAGCGTGGACAGGGACACGCCCTGGGGAGGAGCCGCACGGTAGCAGCGTCCGGGAGGGGAGAGGCCGGCTTTGTCAGAGGCCGCGAATCCTCGTCTGCACGACTGAACCGGCGGCTAGCGTCCGTGGGCATTCCGGCGGGGCGGCTTCCGGCACGGACCGCTTCCGGTAACGGACCGCTTCCGGCAGGGGCGGCCTCCGGCCGGGCGACCGATGCGGGCGCCCGAAGAACCCGGAGAAACCGAGGAACCCGAAGAAACCGAGGAAGGTGTCCATGCGATCCGTACGTTCCCTGCGTTCCGCGCGCTCCCTGAGCAGTCTGCGGCCCGTCTCCCGGCGGACTCTCGGCACCGGGCTCGTCGTCGGCTCGCTGGCCGCGACGCTCCTGGCGCTGCTGATCCCCGTGTACCTCTTCGGCAGTGCCGAACCGGCGGCGGCGGGCGCGAGCACCGCGTGGAACGACGACGGCGGAGGCATCACGCACACCCAGTCCGGGCCGCTGACCCCGCTGGACCGGGACTTCGTCCGCCGGGTACGGCTCGCCGGGCTGTGGGAGAAGCCCGCGGGAAGACTCGCCCTGGAGCGCGGCACGAAGGACACGGTGAAGACGGCCGGTCATCACCTCGTCGACGGCCACACCGAGCTGGACCGGCTCTCCCTCGAAACGGGCCAGGTCCTGGGCGTGACCATGCCGGAACGGCCCACCGCCGAACAGCAAGGGTGGCTCGACCAGTTGGAAGGCGCCCGGGGCGCCACGTTCGACCGGCTCTTCGCGAACCTTGTGCGGGCCGCTCACGGCAAGGTGTTCGGGCTGGTGGCGCTCGTACGCGACCGCACCGCCAACACGACGGTGCGGGAACTGGCGTCCCGTGCCAACACCGTCGTCCTCGACCACATCACGGTCCTCGAGAACACCGGACTCGTCGACTTCCCCCACCCAGGTGACAACGAAAAGAAGTGACCCCACATGATGCGACAGGCCCATAAACGCTCGCAATTGAGGACCCGGGCGGTGGTCGCGGCCGCGGCGCTGCTGCTGGGCGGCGGCGGAACGGCGATCATCGCGGCCAACGCCTCCGCCGGCGGTGCCCACGACACCGCGAAACACGACACCGGGCAGACCCCGCACGGCGCCGCGGCGGGCTCCGCCACCGGTGAGGCGACGACCGTCTCCTGCCCCGACGTCGGCGAACGGCTGCGCGAGGTCCCCGCTCCGGCGCGGACCGACGTCTCCCGAGGCCTCTCCCAGCTCGACGCCCAAGTGGCGAGTGCCTACGAGCAGATGATGTCGAAGGGAACCACCCCGGACGCCGTGCTGGGGGAGCTGAAACGGAAACGCGACGAGACCATCGGCAGCATCACCGATTCCATCAAGGCGGCCGACAGCGCCGCCGTCCCCGCGCCCGAGGACCTGAGCGCACTGAGCGGGTGCCGGACCCGGCAGATCAGTACGACCGCGGCCGACGACTCCTCCCGCCCCTTGAGCTCCCGGCTCGGCGAACAGGGCAAACCCGGCGGCCCCTCCCGCGCCGACTTCGCCGACATCAGGACCGCGCCGACGCGACCCGGTGCGCCCGCGGCCCGCCGCGGCGGCTCGACGGGCACCTTCGCCTCCGTGTGCGGTCGCAACGAAAACGGTCACTTCAACCCCGACAACGTGATCGTCACCCCCGGGGTGCGCAACGGCGCCCACCATATGCACGACTATGTGGGCAACAAATCCACCGATGCCTTCTCCACCGACAACAGCCTCGCGGCCGCGGGAACGACCTGCACCAACGGGGACAAGTCCAGCCACTACTGGCCCGTGCTGCGGAAACTGGACGGAAAGGTGGCACCGGACGCCAATGCGCCGGGCGGCGGCCACGACGGGAACATGGGAACCGTGCTGCGCCCCGCGTCGGTGACCCTGCAGTTCCGGGGCAGCCCGGTGGCAAAGGTGACCGCGATGCCCCGATTCCTTCGCGTCATCACCGGCGACGCCAAAGCACTCACCAATGGCCTGGCCAACGCGAACGCCTCATGGAGCTGCGCGGGATTTGAGGACCGGCAGTTGAAGGATAAATATCCGATCTGCCCGAACGGTGCACAGGTCGTCCGCACCTTCGCCTTCCAGAACTGCTGGGACGGGCGTAATACCGACAGCGCCAATCACCGCACCCATGTCGCCTTCGCCCGCGCGGACGGCTCCTGCCCCCGTGGTTTCAAGGCCATTCCGCAACTGGTGCAGCGCATCACCTACGACGTACCGGCGGGCGTCCCCTTCGCCGTGGACAGCTTTCCCGAGCAACTGCACAAGCCGGTCACGGACCACGGCGACTTCATCAACGTCATGTCGGACGCGCTGATGGCGCGGGCGACGGCCTGCATCAACGGTGGCCGCACCTGCTGACGGCAAACTTCCCGCACCACCCGTAAAACCCCCGGCGCCGGGTGCTCCCCACCACACTGTCCACCGGGCGCCGGGAAGGCGGCGGCCCCGAACATCCGAGTTCGGGGCCGCCGCGCCACGCGCTGTCTCACAGACCGTTGATCCGGGCCCGGCCGGCCGGGCTCAGCGGCGCGGCGGCCGCCCCCAGGGCCCGCACCGGGCCGTGCGCGCGTGACCGCAGCTGCCGGGCCTGGGCCAGCAGCCGTCGGCTGCGCAACGCCAGCTCCAGCTCGAAACGGGTGCGCGGCTCACGCATCGCCGGCCCGAAGAGCTTCTCGATCTGGCGAAGGCGGTAGCGCACCGTCTGGGGGTGCACCTTGAGCGTACGGGCCGCCTCCGGCGCGCCCCCGCTCTCCAGCCAGGCCAGCAGCGTCACCTCGAGCCGCTCGCTCTGCCGGGGGGTGAGGTCCTCCAGCGGGCGCAGCCACCGCGCGGACAGGGCCCGGGCCAGGGACTCGTCCTGGAGCATGAGCAGCTCGGACAGGTGGTCGTCGACGAACGTGACGCGTTCGGCCGGGCCGCCCACCGCCGCCGCCAGGGCCAGCAGCCGTCGCGCCCAGCGCAGCGAGGAGGCGGCGTCCGTGACCGGGACGGAGTGGCCGACCGCGGCCACCCGGCCGCCCAGCGCCGACTCCAGGGCCGCCCGGGCCCGCGGCCCCGGGTCGGGGATCAGCAGACACAGGTCGGCCTCGACGGTGCCGGGCAGCCCCTGACCGAGGGCCGCCGCCAGTTGCGGGGTCAGCGCGGGCGTCGGCTGCGGAACCAGATGGGGCGCCATGGAGTGCGCGTCGTTCGGGCCGGCGAGCACGATGGCGCGCACCCGGCGGGGGAGCGGCCAGCCGGCCCGGCCCGCCAGTTCGGTCAGCACGTCGTGGGGGATGTGCCGGTCGTCGGCGAGCGCGGTGAACAAGGCCTGGCGGGCCCGGGTGCCGGGCATGGCGGTGACGACCTGTCCCGGTTTTCGCCGCGGTGTGGGTATGCGCTCCGGCCCCGCGGCGGGCCGCAGTCCCAAAGTCAGCAACAGCGCTCTCTCCACCGCCTCTTGTGTCGCTTCCCTGCCGATGCGCTGTGATACCGCCGAAAACGCGGGCGTACTGCGCTGCAGTTCTTCGGCCAACTGCGCGGCAACCGCGGGAAGTTCCTTTCTCAGGACCCGGGTCCACTCACCACGCGGCCGCGACCAGATGCGGTTCAGAATGTCGCACATCGTCTACCTCCGGACTTCCGTACCGGGCGGGAGGGCCGGGAATGTCGCCGGGGGCCTCTCGCCTGAGTGGGCATCATCAACAGCCGATCGCCGCCGTGGGGACAGCCGCGCGTGAATTTGTCACAGCACGATAAACCTTATGAAGATCCTGCGAAGTTGGACGATGCTTCTGCACATTCCACCGCCGGACCATGAGTGCCCGGACGGTCACACCACGTGAATTCGATGATCGCCTTGTCGGCGAATAGCGCCGATGCGAGGGATTTCCGGATTTCTCAGGAACACGGGCAGTCGCGAGGACCACCGCCGGCCGCCTGTGGGAGAACCAGATGCATATGTCGCGAACGCAAACGCTCTTGCCCCGCCCTCGACCCCGGGGCCGCTCGGGCGGTGGAGGCCGCCGCCGGGCCCCCCAGTCCCCACCACGTCCCCGACCCCGGCCGCGGGCCCGGCCGCAGACCCGGCCTTCCGCGCGCCCCGCCCTGCCCGCGGCGATCCTGCTGCTGCTCGCCGTCGCCGTCCAGGCCGGCGTGGCCGAACGGACACAGGAGTTCCTCGACTTCGGCGCGGGAGTACTCGCGCTCGTCTCGCTCACCTCCACCGTGCTGTGGGGGCTGGCCGCAACCGACCGACGGCTGCTGGGCTCGGCCCACCGACTCCTCGCCCAGGGCGTGCACCGCGGACTGGCCGTGGCCGGGCTCGGTTTTCTCGCCCTGCACATCTGGGTGAAGGTTGCCGAGGACCGTACCAGTCCGACGGCGGCGACCGTCCCTTTCACCGACAACACGCAACCCTTCCTCATCGGACTCGGCACACTGGCCGGGTATCTCTTCATCGCGGTGGCGGTCACCGGCGCCGCGCGCAGTGCCTTCACCGGCGGCGGTCGCTCCGGCCTGTGGCGGGCCCTGCACATGGCGGCCTATCCCGCGTGGGGCGCGGCCCTGGTGCACGGACTGCATGCCGGCCGGCCCGCCGCCGGCTGGGTCACCGCGGCGTACGCACTGTGCCTGAGCGGCGTCGCCCTGGCCCTGACACTGCGCCTGCGGGCCCGGCAGCGTGAGGCGCGGGGAGGACGACCATGACCGGGACCATGCCGTCACTCGCCACCGTCGGGCCGCCCCGGCTGCTGGCCGGACTGGACGAGACCGCGTGGATGGACCGGGCAGCGCACACCGCCGTGCACGGACCCGCACCCGAGATGGACGTGAAGGAGCTGACGGCGCTCGCGGAAGACATCGGCCTGCGCGGCCGCGGTGGCGCCGGGTTCCTCTTCGCCCGCAAGCTGCGGGCCGTCACCGACTCACTGCGCCGGACCGGCTCCGCCGCCGCCGTCGTCGTCAACGGCAGTGAAGGCGAGCCCGGTTGTCTCAAGGACACCGCACTGCTGTTGTTCGCCCCGCACCTGGTCCTCGACGGTGCCGTCCTCGCGGCCAAGGCACTCGGCGCGCACGAGGTCGCCATCGGCGTCACCCGCTCCGATGTCGAGGAGTCACTGCGCCGGGCGATCGCCGAGCGCGGCTCCGCGGGGCCGGGCATCGGGGTGACGCGGCTACCCGAACGCTTCGTCACCGGCGAGAGCTCGGCGCTCGTACGCGGCATCGACGGCGGTCCCGCGCTGCCCTCCGGCCGCAGGATCCGTACCAGCGAGAGCGGTCTGGGCGGGGTGCCCACCCTGCTCTCCAACACCGAGACCTTCGCCCAACTCGCCGTCGCCGCACGGCTCGGAGCCCTGGGCTACGGCGCGGTCGGTCTGCCGACCGAGCCCGGCACCGTCATGCTGACCGTCTCCGGAACACACGTGGTGGAGACCCCGACCGGCCTGCCCATTCCCTACGTCCTGGAGCTGTGCGGCACCGCACCCGGCCAGGGCGTACTGGTCGGCGGCTACCACGGCGGCTGGCTGCCGCCGGACGCGGCGCGGGCGGCCACCGTCTCCCGCGACTCGCTCGCCGCGGTCGACGGCGTCCTCGGGGCCGGAGCCCTGCTGCCACTGCCCGAGACCACCTGCCCGGTCGGCGAGACCGTACGGGTGGCCGGCTGGCTGGCGGAGCAGTCGGCCGGCCAGTGCGGCCCCTGCGCCCTGGGCCTGCCGGCCCTCGCGGACGCCCTCGCCGACGCGGCGGACGGCGGCGGGCAGCGCGCGCTGGACACCGTACGCACCCGCATCGCCGCCGTGGAGCGGCGCGGCGCCTGCAGTCACCCCGACGGCTCCACCCGCTTCGTGTCCTCCGCACTCACCGTCTTCGCGGAGGAGTTCGCCGCCCACGCCCTGGGACACGGTTGCGGACGCCCGACCCTCGGCGCGCTGCCGCTGCCTGCCGAGGAACGGACACGAACCACCGCGCCGGCAGCTCGTATCGGCGGTACGGCCCCGGCCCCGGCACCCGCGGAGCAGCTGCTGGTGGACTGGACGTTGTGCAGGGGGCACGGGCTGTGCGCGGACCTCCTGCCCGGGCTGCTGCGGCTGGGTTCGGACGGCTACCCGGAGCGGGCCGTCATCCCCGTGCCCGGGCGGATGCGACAACGGGCGCTGCGGGCGGTCCGGCGCTGCCCCGCCCTCGCACTGCGCGTCGAGGTCGCCGGCTGAGCGGCGCGCCTGCCTTCCGGCCTGAAGTTTCTGTCCCCACGTGACAAATTCCCGGACCCGCTGAGCGCACGGCGGACCGGCCCCGTACCCCCACGGCAACGGCGGATCCTCGCCGGGCCACGAGCAAAGGACAGTTCATGAACAAGCTGCGTCACGCCTCCCTCGCCGGGGCGGCGATCACGGTCATGATGCTGACGGCGGCATGCGGCGGCGGTGACAAGGCCGCCGAGGACGACTACGGCAAGGCCCCCGCCGGCAGCAGCTCGAAGATCGGCGACGGATACACCTCGGGCTCGGGCGGCTACGGCTCCGGTGGCGCCTCCGGCTCCGCCGCCGCGGACAAGAACGCCCCGGCCAAGCAGCTTGCCGTCCGCGAGGCGCCGGGGATCGGCCCCGTCGTCGCGGACGGCAAGGGCCTGACGCTCTACCGCTTCGACAAGGACACGGCCAAGCCGCCGGCCTCGCGCTGCGACGGTGACTGCGCCAAGGCGTGGCCGCCCGTACCGGCGGACGACGCGAGCGCCACGGCCGGTCTGGACGCCGAACTGGGCGAGGTCAAGCGCGCCGACGGCACCATGCAGCTCACCCTCGCCGGTTGGCCCGTCTATCGCTACGCCAAGGACGCCGCGCCCGGTGACACCAAGGGGCAGGGGGTCGGCGGCACCTGGAGCGCCTTCGCCCCGGACGGCAAGAAGGCGGGCGCGGCCGCCGGGGACGAAGGAAAGGAGGAGGGGAAAGAGAAGGAGGGAGGGAAGGAGAAGCAGCCCGCGGAGGAGGAACCGGCCGCCGAGGGCGTATCCGTCAAAGACAACCCGGCGCTCGGCAAGATCCTCGTCGACGGCCAGGGCCGCACCCTCTACCGGTTCAACAAGGACAGCGCCTGGCCCATGAAGTTCGCCTGCAACGACGCCTGCCTGGACACCTGGAAGCCCGCCAAGCCCGTCGAGAAGAGCGCGGTCCGTGGCGTACCGGAGAAGCTGATCACCACTGTCACGCGGCCCGACGGCACCAAGCAGTTGGCGGTCGACTGCTGGCCCGTCTACTGGTTCACCGGGGACAAGAAGGCCGGCGACACCACGGGCCAGGGCAAGCAGGGGCTGTGGTTCGCCGTCGACGACCAGGGCAAGAAGGTCACCACCCCGGCGAGTTGACGCTCGCCCCCCGGCCGGCCGCCCGCCCCTCCTCCCCGGGGCGGGCGGCCCGCGGCGCGCCGGTGGGCCCGCGGCTGACGCCTGCCGGGCGGGCGCCCGCGTTCACGCCGCTGCCGTACAGGCTCGCGTTCACACCACGGGACAGGTCTTCCAGGCGAAGTGGTAGAGGGTGTTGATGCTGCCGTCCGTCGAGTCCATCGCCATGAGGCTGGTCGTCCTGGCCGGATCCGACGTGCCCGCGTCCACCCGCAGCTCGGTGTTGATGTTGAAGTACCGGATGGCCCCGCAGGGTGCGTAGACCAAGGCATCGATGTCCGTGGTGTCGGACGTCTGCCAGTCGTCGTTGAACGGGCCGGCGAAGTGGTGGTTCATGAAGGCTGTCTGCGACATGCCCTGGAAGTAGTAATTGGCTCGCTGCAGACCCGTGGCCCCTTTCTCCAGGCGCGCGAAGCCGCGGTAGTCGGCCTTGGCGACCGCGTACGTGAATCCCTGCGGGACGTGGACGTTCAGGCCGAGCTGGCAGTTCTTGCGGAAGTCGGTCGGCTTGGATCCGACGCCCACTTGGGCGACGTAGTGGCTGTAGGAGACGGTGAAGGCCATGTTGTCCGGTGCGACCGTCACGTTCGCCGTCCCGAGCGGGCACCCCGACCCGTTGACGGACACCACATCGATCAGGACCTTGTCCGGCGGGGGCACCATGTCCGCGGCGACCGCCCTCGGTGCCGTCGGGGCGGCGAGCAGCACCAGGGCCGCGCCGCAGGTCATCACCGGTCTCCACATGGAAGTTCCCTCTCCAACAGCCTTGGTGTCCGTCCTTCCGGACACCCCTGACCTGCCTGCGGATCAACTGCGGTCCGGCCCGCGGCCCGATCAGGGGCACTCCTTCCAGGCGAAGTGGTAGAGGGTGTTGACGCTGCCGTCGGTCGAGTCCATCGCCATGAAGCTGTTGGTCGCCGTCGGATCGGAGGAGCCGGCGCTCACCCGCAGCTCGGTGTTGACGTTGAGGATCCGCTGGGTGCCGCACGGCGCGTAGACGAGGGACTCGACGCCCGTGACGTCCGATGTCTGCCAGTTGTCGTCGACCGGGCCGGTGAAGCGGTGGCTCACCGAAGTCGTGTGCGACATGCCCTGGAAGTAGTAGCTGGCCCTCTCCATGCCCGTGGCCCCGCTCTCCAGGTACGCGAAGCCGCGGTAGTCGGCCTTGGCGATCGCGTACGTGAACCCCTGCGGGACGCGGACGTTCAGACCGAGCTGGCAGTTCTTGCGGAAGTCCGTCGGCTTGGATCCGACGCCCACCTGGGCCAGGTAGTTGCTGTAGGTCACGGTGAAGGCCGTATTGTCCGCCGCGACCGCCACGGCGGCGGTCCCGGCGGGGCAGCCGGATCCGTTGACCGCCACCACATCGATCACGACCTTGTCCGGCGGGGGGCCGGTGTCCGCGGCCGCGGACGGCATGGCCGGAGCGACCACGAGCACCGCGGCCGCACCGCCGATCAATACCGGTCTGAACATGGAGACCTCCACGGTTCGGCGCGGACTCGTTCCGCGGTCCATGCCACCACCGGGACCGAGGCGTGTACAGGCCAGGTTGAGCCGACCCTGTGCGCCTCGCCGGGCCCCGGGTCCGGTCACCGCTCAACGGCCTCGGAAGACCGCGGGACGACGCCCGACGGACGAACGGCCCCCTCCGCGGCGTCGTCCGTGGCCGGCAGAACGCGCCCGAAAGGCCGGTCCTCGATCAGATGAGGCTGCGCCCGCGCCGCCTGAGCGTGCGCCGCGAGGCCTCCTTCACCTCGTCGTACACCTGCTCCAGCGCGGGCCGGATGCCCACGCCGATGGGGCAGCGCCGATGGGGCTCGCCCCGGGGCGGCCCGAAGAGCGGTTCGCTCTCCACCGCCCGGTGGATCTCCGCCCAGGGGGATCGAGGCGTCAAGCGGGTGGTTCGTCGCCCGCGCCCGGGACCGCGGTCCTGGGTCAGTCCCGGCAGACCTCGTCCAGTACCGCCGCGATGTGGTCGAGTGCCGGAAGCGGCGGGGTGTAGGGCACGCGCAGGTGGTGGGCGAGCGTCGCGTCGGCCGCGAAGCGTGGGCCGGCGGAGAGATCGATCCGGTGCGCGCGGGCGCGCTCGACGACCGCGTCGGACCGGGTGCCGGTAAGCCGCAGCCACAGGGCCAGTCCACCGGGTGGCACCGTGAAGTGCCAGCGGTCGTCCCCGGCGAGCAACCCGCTCAGATGGTCGCGCTGCCGCCGCAGCTCCGCCTGGCGTCGCCGCAGCACCGTGTCCGGGTCACCGAGCAGTTCGACGGCGATCATCTGCTGCATCGGCGCCGCGGACAGCGGCCCGCACAGCGCGTTGCCGCTCAGTTCACCGATGAGCCCCGCGGGGCCGCGGATCCAGCCGACGCGCAGCCCGCCCCACACCGCCTTGGCGGCCGAGCCGATCAGCACCGCGCGCCGGATCCTCGGCTCGGGACCCACCGCGTCGCGCAGGTCCAGGTCCCTCATGGTCTCGTCCACGACGAGCACGACCCCGTGCCGGGCTGCCAGTTCGGCGACCGCACGGCGGGTCCGCGTGGTCATGAGCGCGCCGGTCGGATTCTGGAAGTCGGGAACCAGATAGGCGAGCCCGCCGCGCGCAGCCCGCAGGGCATCGTCGAGCTGGTCCAGGTCCCAGCCCTCCGTGGTGACCCGGCAGCCGACCAGTCGCGCCCCGGCGCCGCGCAGCACGTGGAGCGCGTCGAAGAACGTGGGGATCTCGACGGCGGCGACCCGCGGGCGCAACTGTGCGCAGAGCAGGGCGAGTGCGGCCCGCGTCCCGGAGGTGACGAGGATCTGCTCGGGCCGGGTGGGCAGCCCCTCGCGGGTGTACCGCTCGGCGACCAGGGCACGCAGTTCGGGCAGGCCCGTCCCCGGCTCCCCGTCCTGCGCCAGCAGCGGGTCCATGCGCACCAAGGCCCGTTCCGTGGCCGCCAGGTAGGCCGACCGGGGTGCGGCCGGGACGGCCCGGCGCAGGTCGAGGGAGGGGCCCTCGCCCGACGCCGAGACGGGAGCGATCCGCTCGGCCGCCCGGGCCGGCAGCCGGACGGTGCTGGCGCTGCCGTGGCGGGTGCGTACCCATCCGCCGTCGCGCAGCCTGGTCAGAGCGGCGGTCACCGTGCCGCGACTGACACCGAGGGCAGCGGCCAGCCGACGCTCGGCGGGCAGCCCGCTGCCGGTCCGCAGCCTGCCGTCGAGCACCGCTTCCCGTACCGCCCCGGCCAGCGCCTCGGCCAGCGCGACGCCGGGCCTGCGCCACTCGCCCACGGCCCGGACCAGCTGATCCTCACTCACTCGCACTGGTCCAGTTTCCCCCAACTGGACCAGGCCGCCCGCGGCCCCCTCGGGCTAGCGTCGCCCCGAACCGAAGAACGGAGCCAGCAGTGCACCCTCGACTCGCGTCGGACCTCGCCCAGCTACCGGAACTCCTGGAGATCACCCGCCGACACGCCACGGCATTCCTCGACGGCCTGGAAGACGCTCCGGTCGTCCCGAGGACCCGGCCCCCGCACGCCGTGCCGCTGGCCGAGCACGGGGTCGGACTGCGGGCCGCATTGGGGGAGTTCACCGAGCGCTGGGAACCGGGACTGTCGGCCGCCGCCGGGCCGCGCTACCTCGGTTTCGTCACCGGCGGCGTGACCCCCGCGGCGCTGGCCGGGGACTGGCTGACGGCGGCCGTCGACCAGAACGCCACATCGTCGCTGGACGCCACGGCGCAACACCTCGAACGCGAGACGATCGGTTGGCTGCGTGACCTCTTCGGCCTGTCCGACCGTCACGAGGGAACGTTCGTCAGCGGTGCCACCATGTCCAACACCGTCGGGCTGGCCATTGCCCGCGAATGGCTCGGCGAGCGGCTCGGCGTCTCGCCCGCCGAGGACGGGGTGGGCGCTCTGGGAGCGGTGCGTGTGCTGTCGGGCAGCCCGCACTCGAGCGTGGCCAAGGGCCTGTCGATGCTCGGCCTGGGACGCGCCGCACTGCAAACGGTGCCGACCCTCCCCGGCCGTGAGGCGATCGACCCGGTGGCCCTGGAGCAGGCGCTGCGGGAGGCGGACGGGCCCCGCATCGTCGTGGCCAACGCGGGCACGGTCAACACCGTCGACTTCGACGACCTGCGAGCCATCGCGGCACTGCGGGAACGCTACGACTTCTGGCTCCACGTGGACGCCGCGTTCGGCGCCTTCGCCGGACTGTCCCCGGACCACGCGCACCTCGTCGACGGCCTGGACCTGGCCGACTCGCTCTGCGTGGACCTGCACAAGTGGCTGAACGTCCCCTACGACAGCGCGGTGCAGTTCACCCGCCGCCGGGACCTGCAGGTCCGCGTCTTCCAGAACGCGGCCGCCTATCTCGGCCCGCTGGGCGACACCCCCGACTTCGTCCATCTCACCCCGGAGAACTCCCGGCGCCTGCGCGCGCTCGCGGCCTGGTTCGCCCTGCGTGCCTACGGGCGCGACGGGCACCGCGAGATCGTGGAGCGCTGCGTGGCGTGCGCGCACACCGTCGGGCGGGCCGTCGAGGCCCTCGACGGGCTACGGCTCCTCGCGCCGGTCCGGCTGAACGTCGTCTGCTTCACCCTGGCGGAGGACCCCTCCGTCGAACGCCTCGCCACGCTCGCCGAGGCGCTGGCCCAAGAGGTCTTCCTGACCCCCACGGTCTACGCCGGACTGCCCGCGCTACGGGCCGCCTTCAGCAACTGGCGCACGACCGACAAGGACGCCCGGCTGATCGTCAAGGCGCTGGAAGAGGCGGTCAGTTCGTTGCGGTAGTGCGCGCGTGCCTGCGTGCCTGGGTGCCTTTGTTGCCTGCCGTCCGCCGGCCCGGGAACTCAGGGCGCGTCGCGGTGGATGGCCACCACCGCGGCGTCGTCGCCCAGATGACCCCGGACATGGGCCATCAGGTCCTCGCGCAACTGCCGCATGAATGCCTCGGGGCTGTCACTGTCCCAGGCCGCCGCCCGTTCGGTGAGCGGGAAGAAGGCACCGTCGGCGTCGCGGGCCTCGATGACCCCGTCGGTGTAGAGCAGCAGCAGATCCCCCGCCTCGAAGCCGAACGTCTCGACTGCGTAGTCGTCCGGTTCGGCGAGCCCGCCCACTGCGCCCAGACCGATGGGCAGATGGCTCACTCCCGGCCGGAGCGTGCTGACCCGGTTCCGGCGGATCAGCAGGGGTGGCGGGTGGCCGCAGGGGATCAGACGGACCACGGGTTCGTCGTCCGGGATGTCCAGCAGGATGGCGGTCGCGAAGGATTCGTCGTCGTCCGGTTCATTCGTGGTGCGCCATTGCGTGGTGTCCCAACGCACCGCGCCGTCCAGATGGACGGCGAGACGGGCCAGCGTCGCCTGCCGGTGGGCGGCGGCGCGGAACGCTCCGAGCAGCAGGGCGGCGTGGCTGATCGCGGCAAGGCCCTTGCCGCGGACGTCACCGATGAGCAGCCGGGTACTGCCGCTCGTCGTGCGCGCCGCCGCGTACAGGTCGCCGCCCATCTCGGCTTCGGCTTCGGCGGGCAGATAGAGGCAGGCAATGCGGAGGGGGCCGCTGCGGCGGGGGAGCGGCTGCAGAAGGACGTGCTGGGCGACCTCGGCCACGGACTTCACCCGGTACAGTTCCCGCTCCCGGCGGTCCCGCACCAGGCAGAAGACGACCAGCAGGGTCGAGACGACTATCAGCGCGGCGACCTGCGCCTGGATATTGGCGGTGTCGATCACGCCTCTCGCCTCGCCGATCACCAGCTGTGCCACGACGGTGAGCGCGCCGACCAATGCCGTCAGACGCGCGCCCGCGAACGCCACCGTGATCGCGGGGGCCGCCACCAGCAGCGGGCCGAGATGGATGTGCCGCGGGGCCAGGACATCGACCGCACAGACCGCGACGATCAGCACGAGCGGGATCACCACCAGCGCGGGCGCGTGGCCTGGCTGCCAGGTGTGGCGAACATGCGTCAACGGCCGAAAGGACACCTTTTCAGTCTGCCACCTGCCTTCGACCCCGCCCGGGTAGGCGCGACGCGGCTCCGGCCGCGGGTGGAACATTGAGGTTCCAGGGGGGAGCCTGGACTCATGCGGTGGCTTTTCCGCTCATCCCCTCGGCCAGGAACGGGTGCCTACAGCCGGGTCCTCTTCACACTCGGCCAGTGCGTACCGTTCGCGATCGCCCTGCTCGTGGTGGCCATCGAGTTCTCGCCCGCACACTTTCTGTACACGGGCCCGCTCCTGACCGCGACGCCGGCGCTGGCCGCGGTGACGATGGGGCCCCGCGGCACCGTCTCGGCGGTGGCTGTCGCGGTGGCCGTCAGTGTGGCCACCGCGACCCACAACGATGCGTGGGGCAGCCAACAGGTTTACACCAATTTTCTGGCCCTCTTCCTGGTGTCCGTCGCCGGTGTCACGACGAGCAGTGCCGTGCGGACGCGCAGGCAGAGCGAGCTCGACCAGGTCCGCCGGATCGCCGCGGCGGCGCAGGAGGTCATCCTGCGGCCGGTACCCGCCCGGCTGGGCCCAGTCCGAGCGGCCAGCATCTACCTCGCGGCCGAGGCGGGGGCGCGGATCGGCGGTGATCTGTACGAGGCCGTGCGGACCCGCTACGGGGTCCGGATGATCGTGGGGGACGTGCGGGGCAAGGGGCTGCCCGCTGTGCGCGCGGCGGCGGCCGTGCTGGGCGCGTTCCGGGAGTCCGTGCACTATGAGGACGACCTGGTGGAGGTGATGAACCACTGCGCGGCCGCACTGCGTCGGGAGTGTGCCGTACCGGGTGCGTTCGATCAGGAAGCCGTGGTGGAGGGCTTCGTCACCGCTGTCGTGGTCCAGGTGCCGGACGGGCCCGTGGTCGAGGTGGTCAACCGTGGTCATCCTCCTCCGCTGATGCTGTGCCGGGGCAAGGTTCAGGCGCTCACGCCCGCCTCCGTTCTGCCGCCTCTGGGCCTGGAGGACTTCATCGTCGGTCTCAACGGCCAGGCGGAGAGCTATCCGTTCCTCCCCGGTGACCGTCTGTTGTTGCACACCGACGGTGTCCTCGAAGCCCGCAATCGCCACAGCGACTTCTTCCCCCTGTCCGAGGCCATGGAAGCGGTGTACGCCCGCACCCCGCAGGAGTTTCTGGAACAGCTGCATCAAGCGTTGATCCGGCACACCGAGGGCGCACTCGCGGACGATGTGGCGATGCTCCTCATTGACCGGGACGAGATCGACCGGGATGAGATCGATCGGGGCCCGGTCGATCTGGGGTGAGGAAGAAGCCGGCGCATAACTCGGGCGCGGCTACCCGGCGCGGCTACTCATTGTGAGTGAGGCGAGAACACGGCGTCATCGTCGGCTTCGGCGGTTCGCGGGGGCCGGGTGGCGCACAGTCGACCGGAATGCCCGAGGTCGGCCGCAATTGCGATCCATAAGCCACCCTTTGGGTCACGGGGGCGGATTCCCCCGGAAGTTGATCAAGGGGTGATAGTGCCACCACGCTGCGCGAGCGCACACAAGTGGACTCATTCCTTCCGTGGTAACGATCTTATTAAGCAACGTCCGCCACGTGAAACGGGATTGGAATAGACCTTTAGTCCCGGGTTGTTCAAGTCACCTTTTTTCATGGGGGACTTGTCTGTTTCCCGGGTGAGGTGTGCGCCCTCTTGGGAATCATGCTCAACATTTCACCCCGTCAAACAATCCTGTCTGTCGGCCTGTTCGTTCTGGCACACTTCCGGCCACCCACAACTCCCCCAAGGAAATGAGGTGTGGCCTTGCCCGGTCGCAGAAGACAGGTGCAGCAACGACGACGAAAACGCGGCATGCTCATTGCCGCGGTCGCCGTCACAGCCGGAGCGCTCGTCGGCACGGCAGCACTCGGTGGCGTCTTCGACAACGAGCCGTCCCGGCCGCAAGCCACCGTCGCCCAGACGGTGGCCGACGGTCCGGCTCCGGCCCCCGCCCACGACACGACACCGGAACCGGTGTCCCGAATACCCGACGACGACCGCACACGCGGCCTGGTCTACAAGGGCTTGCGTCCCGCCTCCAAGGGCGACCGCTGTGTCGGCGTCCTGCGGACCGCCGACGGTCGTTGCACACACGGCCCCGACAAGCCGCCCAAGGGCGTGGACATCACCAAGGACACGCCGCCCGCCGCGAAGACACAGGACGCGGCCGAGACACCCGGCCGCCCCGACACCGGCAAGGCATCACAGGGGCAGCCGTCCGCCGGCACCACCGCCTCCATCGACGCCCGCCAGGCGGGCACCGCCGCCACCAAGTCGCCTCCCGCCGCCCCCACGCGGCCTACGGCGAGCGCGAAGGCGGCACCGGCCGGTCAGTCGGTGCAGTGCGACGGGGACGGCAGCACCGGCAACCGCGTACAGGTCGTGTACGTCCACGGACCCGGCGACGACCGGTACGCCGAGTACCTGGCCTCGTTCCGCAAGTGGGCCGCCGACGCCGACACCATCTACTTCGCCAGCGCGCAGGAGACCGGCGGCGTACGGCACATCCGGTTCGTGACCGGTGCCGACTGCGCCCCCTCCGTACTCAACGTCGAGGTGCCGAGCCCGGCACTGGCCGAGTTCGGCGCGATGAACTCCGCGCTCGCGGCGAAGGGATTCGACCGGCGTGACCGCAAATACATGATCTTCGCGGACGCCAAGGTCTACTGCGGCATCGGCACCTTCAGCGGCGACGAGCGGCCCGGCGCCGCCAACCTCAGCAACTTCGGCCCCTCCTACGGCCGTACGGACACCGGATGCTGGGGCGGTTCGACCGCCGCGCACGAGCTCGGCCACAACCTCGGAGCGGTGAACAACAGCGCCCCGAACACCAGCCGCGCCGCACACTGCACCGACGAGTGGGACGTCATGTGCTACTCGGACGCGCCGTACTACCCCACCATGCGCGACGTCTGCCCCGAGCGGGGCCACGACGAGCGCCTGGACTGCAAGCACGACGACTACTACCACACCAGTCCACAGCCGGGCAGTTACCTGGCAACTCACTGGAATGTCGCGAACAACCAGTTCCTGATGACCGGCGGCGGCACCCGGCCGGACCCCGACCCGAGCCCCACGCCGACACCGAAGCCGACGCCCACCGGCAGCGGCGGACCGTCGACGGGCCCCGTCCCGGTCGTCGGACAGCTGACGTCCGACTCGGCCGTGGTCAGCTGGCCGGCGTCCCCCGCCGCCGCCTGGTACGGGCTGCTGCTGAACGGCAGCCACGCGGGATGGGTACAGACGAACTCGGCGCGCATCCACCACCTGCGGCCCGACACCGACTACACGATCGCCGTCGCGGTCCGCGACCAGGCCGGACGCGACGCCCGGCCCGGCCGTACGGTGTCGTTCCACACCCCGCCCGTCGGCAGCACCACCACCAAGCCCGGCACGCGGTACACGCTGACCAACGGGCACACCGGACTGGCGGCCGAGATCTGGGGCGGCAAGACCGCGGACGGCACCGTCCTGGTCGCATCCCAGGCCAACGGCTTCACACCGCAGCAGTGGTACCTCGACGACGCCGGCGATGGTGTGCGGCTGCGCTCGGTCGCGACCGGCAAGTGCCTGCAGCTCGGCGGAGACGCGAACCCCGGCCAGTGGGTCGCCCAACAACCCTGCTCCGGCAGCGCCGCCCAGCAGTGGCAACTGACCAAGTCGGCTGACGGTCTGCGCCTCACGGCCCGCGGCAGTTCTCTCGTCCTGGGCATCGGCAAACGCCCGTACTACGGGGCCTGGCTGCTCGAACTCCAGAAGCCGGACAGCTCCGGCTACCAGGCATGGACCCTGCGGAAGTCCGCCTGAACCACCCCCGGTGGCAGGGGCTCGTGCGGGCCCCTGCCACCCTCCCCACTCACACCGGAGCCATCCCCTCATGCCCGATCGCCGCTTCACGGCAGCGGCCGCCACTCTCACGGGTCTGTTGGTCCTGGGTCCTGCCGCAACGGCACACGCCCACGGCGACACCATCCATCTGACCGTCACCGGTGTGTCCGCCGGCCACCCCACCACCAAGGCCACCTGGGAGGACGACGGCCACCCCGTGAACGAGAAGGTCGCCGGCACCCTCACCGCGACCTCGGCCGACGGCACCACACTCGGCCCCTGGCGGTTCGTCCCCGTCCCCGGACAGCTCGGAACCTTCACCACCGCCGAGGCCCTGCCCGCCGGGGACTGGACCATCACGGCACAGACGGCCTTCCCGGCGCTCGGCCGCACCGAAACGCGGTCCGAGGTGACCGCGGCATCCCTGGCGGGCCCCACCGGCACACCGGCCGGACCGCCCGCCCCGTCGCGAGCGCCCTCCGCCGCACCCGCGGTCGCCAAGGCGCCCGCAACCGCAACCTCGTCCGACGGCGGACGGCCCGGCGCCGTGGCCTTCGGCGTCACCGCCCTGGCCCTCTCCGCCGTCGGCATACCAGCCGCGTTCTGGCTGCGGCGCCGCCGCTCCCACCACAACGCCTGACCGGCACCGGACCCACACCGGGCCCCGTACCCGACCGACATCTGAACGACAGAGGAACCCCCCATGCTCGGATCCCGTAGGCCTGCCCGTATACCGGGCCGCAGAAAGACCCTTCTCTCCACGATGGCCGCCGTCCTGTCCGGCGGACTCCTGCTGGGCGTCGCCCCCGAGGCCCAGGCAGCGGCCACCGGCACCGTCACCGGTGGGCAGGGCAACTTCCAAACCGTCAACCAGCGCTCCCAGCCGTCCCTGTCCTTCAACGTCACCGGCACCTCACGCGTCGGCGACCGCGTCTCGATGTCCTGCCGCACCACCGGCGACGTCGTCGAGAACAACTCCCGCTGGATCTGGTCCGGCGCCTTCTACATCGCCGACGCCTTCATCCGGGAGGACACCGGCGGGCTGCCGGTCTGCGCCACCAGCCGCCCCGCCGCGCAGAAGCAGCTGAACATCGGCATGCAGAAGCAGGTACGAGACCAGTGGTGCTGGGACGCCTCCGGCCTGACCATCGCCAACTACTGGGGCTACACCAACTACAACCAGTACGACTTCTGCCGCCTGGCAGCCCAGGGCAACAGCGGACTGGACTGCAACAACCAGCCTGCCACCCTGGGCGACATGGCCAACGGCCTGCGCAACATGGGCTTCCGCAACAGCGGCACCGACCTGTACCGCAACGCCTCCTTCGGCGAGACCCAGAGCGAGATCGCAGGCGGGCGCCCGTTCGCCGTCCGCATCGGCTGGACCTCCGGCGGCGGCCACATGAACGTCATCTACGGCTACGACAGCACCAGCAACATGGTCGCGGTCGGCGATCCCTGGCCCAGCACGCAGACGTACACCTGGTGGAACTACTCCTCCTACTCCGGAAACAACTCCTTCCGGTGGACCCACTCGCGCATCGGCATTCACAGCTAATCGGCATCCACGGCCAGAGGAGAAACCCCACCATGCACCGTACGACCGGACGCGCCGCCACCCTGCTCGCGGCCGCCGCCGCTGCCGCCCTCTGCGGAATCGTCCCCGCTCAGGCCGCCGACGGCCCCACCATGGCCGGCCCGCCCGCCGCGACCGACTACGCCGCCGCCCAGAAGGTGCTGGGCTCCGGCAAGGTCCACGACACCGTCTCGCGTTTCCTGACAGCCGCCGAGCAGCGGACCCCGGCCGCCGGCGCGGACGGCGGCACGGCCGGCGCCCCGCGCGGCCTGGCCCCCGCTGCCGCGCCCGGCTTCGACCTCAAGAAGCCGGTACCCCTCTACGAGCTCGCGCCCGAGTTCGTCACCGGCAAGGCCAAGCCCACCAAGGGGTCGGCCCTGCGGCTGTCCTACCTGGCCTCCCGCGTTTCGGCTGCCAACGGCCACCAGGCCGCCGTCCTGCTCGCACCGGGCAAGCCGGGAGACCCGGGGAAGGGCGGCAAGGACTGGCAACTGGCCGGCATCCGTGACGGCGACACGGACATCAGCGCCGCCGAACGCGGCACCGACCAGGCGCGTACCTTCATGGAGCCGCAGATCCACGGCTGGTACCGGCTGACCGGCAGCGGCTCCGTCGAGCCGCTCAACAAGGAGGCCCGCACAGCCCTCCAGGGCAAGCCGCGCGTCACCCTCGCCGCGTACCAGCGACTCGTCGCCAAGCGCTACGGCGACAAACAACCCGGCTCGTCCTACGACCGCAAGGGCCTCGCCGGCGGCTACGCCCTCGCCGGCGACCAGCCCACCACCGAGCCCTCCCGCGCGTCCGCCCCGTGGCTCCCCGCAGCCTCCGGCGCGGCCGTGCTGGCGGCATCGGGCGCGGGGGTCCTCCACCTGCGCCGCCGACGCCGCTCGGCCTGACGCAGTCCCGCCCGGCGGTCCGGTTCCCTCAGCGGGGACCGGACCGCCGGGCGGCGTTGTGGTCGGCGCGACCATGGAGCCACGGCCGCCCGGAGCCGGTCGGCAGGCGGGCGCGACCCGCGCTTCGCGCGCGAATCCTCACCACCGGACTCACCGGCGCGGCAGGGGTGGACGACGCCCGCCATCACCCGAGGCCGCTCGCGCGTGCCCCGGCCCTCGCGGGCCGTCAACGAGTCCCTCGAACCACCGCACGACAGCCTCGGCGGCTTTACTCATGCCGTCCTGGCCGAAACGGCCCGTGAATGCCCGGGCCCTGTCCTCCGTGACGCCGAGTCCGGCGGTCAGTTCCGTCAGACGGCCCGTCAGCCGGGCGCGTAGCTGCCGGTCGCCGGACACCTCACGCACGACGCGGCTGATCGCCTGCGAGACCGCGGGCGTGGGAGCGCGGTAGTCGACAGGCCGGCCGACGTCTGCCCAGTCCAGGCACGCGTCACAGTAGCCGTGCCGACAGAGCAGGCGGATCTGCTCGGGCTGACTGTCGTTGGCGGCCGGTAGCCACACGGTCGGTACGCCGGTCGCCGCGACGTCGTAGATGTTGCCGAGGCCCGAGGTCATGCAGGCGTACGCGGCGGTGCCCATGAGCTCGAGCATCGTGACGTGATCGTAGGTTCCGACATCCGGGTCGTCGAGCGCGGCGGCGACGGTCCGACTCGTCGCCACGATGAGGGGCAGGTCGCCGGGCACGCTCGCGCGGACGGCAGCGAGCATGAGGCGTGCGTAGGCGACGGCGTCGTCCGGCAGCCAGCACGGGTTGTGCAGACCACCCAGATTGACCAGGATGTGCCGGCCGGGTCGCCAGGCGCGTCCGCGGGTGATGACGGGGGGAACGATCACGGCGCGTCCGTGCAGTGCCGGGTCCGCGGCGACGCGCTCCCGTACCCCGAAGAAGTCCTGGACGAGGTACAGCACCGCTTCATGAGCCACGTCCGGGATTGGTGGGCCAGTACCAGGTGAGCGCATCGTAGACGGCCACATCGAGCCCGGCGCGCCGGGCCAGCTCGGCCATCTCGAAATCCATGGCCGTGACGAACAAGTCATACCGCGGCGCCGCATCCCCCAGAAGGGCGAGCAGTTCGTCCGTTGACCGGCCGGTCGTGTCATGGACGGCGTGGTATGGCGGCCTTGTTTGCAGGTCCAGGGTGTGCCCGCTGCCGATGTAGGCCAGCCGTTCGCAGACGGGCGCGAGTTCCGCGGCGAGGATCGACATGGCGGCCGCCGGCCCGAAGCCGAAGGGCTGGGCATTGAAGAGCAACCGTGGTGCTGCGGCGGTGCTGTGACCGCCGTTCGGACGATCGGGCATGGCATCACGCCTCGGAATGTCGTGGAGCATCGTGGTCCTACGATTCTGGCGCGCACCGCTCCGGCTGGCTACGCTGTGGTGGCAAGCCGTGACTCGGTGGCGGCGCGTCGGCTCGACCCTGGAGGGTGATGAGCAGGCCGGAGACGGAAACGCTGGCAGTACCGGGCGCGCGGCTTCACTTCGAAGTACGAGGCGCGGGCCCGCTCCTGTTGCTCATCGCGGGCGGCAATTCCGACGCCGCCGTCTTCGACCCCATGGCCGCCGTGCTCGCCGAGGACCACCGCGTCCTGACCTACGATCCGCGCGGCAACTCGCGCAGTCCGCTCGACGGGCCGCCCGTCGACCAGCGGATCGACGTGCACACCGACGACGCGTATCGCTTGCTCGGCCACGTGGCTGCGGCGGGGGAGTTCGTGCAGGTGTTCGGTAGTTGTTCGGGTGGGCTCGTCGCACTCGAACTCGCCGTGCGGTACCCGGACCTCATCCGGTCGGCGGTCGTGCACGAACCTCCCGCGTTGGCGCTGCTGCCGGACGCCGAGGCCCACTCGGTGTTCATCGACGACGTCCACGAGACCTTCCGTCGTGACGGCGTCGCGCCGGCGATGCGGAAACTCAATGCCCTCTTCGGCGGCCGTCCCGCGCCAGTACTGCCTCGGACACACGACAACACCGCCTTCTTCCTCGCCCACACGATGCGGCCGTTCACACGCTGCGTGCCCGACCTCGCGGCCGTGACGACGGCGGCGCGGCGGATCGTGGTGGCGGCGGGAAGCACGTCGAGCACGCAGATCATCCACCGCCCGGCGGCTGTCCTCGCCGAGCGGATCGGTCAGGAACTGACGGAGTTTCCCGGCGGCCACATCGGCTACGCGAAATGGCCGGTCGAATTCGCCGAGCGGCTCGTCGAGGTGTTCGCGGACAGTCGGCGCCGCCGGGAAGCCCCGGCCGGAAGTACTCATCGTCGGTGAGAGCCTTGAGCCCTTGAGCCAGCCTCGGCGCTGATGTTTCCGGTGGACCTCCCACTGCTCGCGCAGCGTCCGGTTCCCGTCGGGTGCGTCTGCTTCCATGAAGCCACCCTGACACCCCTAGCGGACAGGATCGGTCCGCTGTCTCTGGCGTGGGGCGACATTTACCCGGCAAGCGGTAACGAGCCGAGTGCGAGGGAGTGGGTCTCAACCGGCTCGGGCTGCTGAAGCTGCGCCAGGCGCGACGGGCCCGGGGCCGCCCGGAGGCTGTCGTCACCCGAGTTACATGATTACCTGCCAAATAATCAGTAGGGGTTAATTTCCTGCCTGGCTTCTATATGACTTTGACATGATGCGCTGTCATATCCGTGCCAGAACGCCCCACTCATCTCGTCGCACCCATCAGGGGAAGGCAGGAACATGGGCAGATTCAGGTACGGAACCACGGCGTCGGCCATCGCGCTGGCCGCCTCAGGATTGCTTGTGGCCGCAGGAGGTACGGCTCACGCGGAAGCGGCTCAGGACAGCATCACCATGTACAAGCAGGAGAAGACCCAGTGGTGCTGGGTTGCCTCCGGGCTGACCATCGCCAAGTACCAGGGCTATGGCTCCACGCAGACGGACTTCTGCACCCGGGCCCAGCCTGCCTACGGCTGCAACAACCAGCCCGCCACGCTCGATGACATGGCCAGGGGCTGGGGCAGCCTCGGCATGGCCCACACCGGCTCGGGCCTGAGCAGCGCGGCCACGTTCAACCAGGTGTACACCGACGTCAAGGCGGCCCGGCCGATCGGTGCCCGCATCGGGTGGACGTCCGGCGGCGGCCACATGAACGTGGTCTACGGCTTCGACACGTCGAACAACACCATTGCCGTCGGTGACCCGTGGCCGGACACCGCCACGTACACATGGTGGAACTACAACGACTACGTGAGCAACAGCTCGTCCAAGTGGACCCACTCCCGTATCGGCATCTCCCGCTAAGGCAGGCGACATGCGCGACACCAGCGGCACCAGAACGTCCAACAAGCGGGCGGACTCTCGCTCCTCCCGCCTGGCCATCGTCCTCGCACTGAGCGCATCCGCACTGCTGTCCGCCGTCGGGCCGGCCCACGCGGCCCCGGCCAAGGACCCGCTCCCGGCCGACATCCCCGACTACCAGGCCGCCCTCAACGCGGTGAAGTCCACCGACGTCCGCAACGCGGTCTGCCGCTTCCTGCGCACCCCGGTGCCCACCGGCGGCGGTACGGTGCAGCCGGTCCCCGAAACGGCCGAGCCGTGCCAAGGCCTCCCGGCCTTCACGATCAAGGACCCGTTGGCACTGAACGAGATCACTCCCGGGTTCGTCGCGGGCACCTCCCAGCCACTGCCCACCGAAGCGGTCAAGCTGACGCAGCTGGTCTCCTCGCTGAGCGCCACCGTCAACGGCCGCAACGCCACCGTCATGCTCGCCCCCACCCAGGGCGGCGGCTGGCACCTGGCGGCCGTGCGCGACGGCGACAGCGACGCCACATACGCCGGCAAGGCCACCGTGGGCACGCTGGTCTTCACCGAGCCGCAGATCCGCGGCTGGTACCAGCTCAAGCTCAACACGGTCGAGCCACTCAACGACCAGGCCCGGCAAGGGCTGGGCGGCCAGGCGTCGGTGTCGCTCAGCGACTACCAGAAGCTGGTCAAGGCCCGCTACGCCGACAAGCTGCCCGGCTCGGAGTACGACACCAAGGGCTACTCCAGCGGCTACAGCCCCCAGCGCGAGGCGGACGACTCGTCGCCGTCCACCCTGCTCCTTGCCGGCGGTTCCGGTGCGGCACTCGCCCTCGCGGGCGGGGCCGTCGTGCTCCGTCGGCGCCGGCGCGCGAGCACCGGCTGAGCCCGACCCCGTACACCCCCCGCTCCAGGCCGGCCTGCGGGCCCGCCTGGGGCGGGGGGCGGCAGGAGGGTGCCGGGCCCGACGATCCACTGGCCGCTTTCGGAGAAGCCTAGGCTCTTCGTCATGGACACGATACTTCTCTTCCTCTTCCCCCTCCTGGGACTGTTCGCCTGGAGCATTGAGAGCCGGATGGACCGGGTCGGCCGCAAGGTCTCGCGGCTGGAACACAAGATCGACCTGATCCTCGATGAGTTGGGTATTCGTGAGGACAACCCCGATCTGGCACGGATCGCCGAGCTCGCGCGTGATGGGCAGAAGATCAAGGCGATCAAGGCCTACCGCGAGCTCACCGGGGACGGCCTGAAGGACGCCAAGGACGCGGTCGAGCGGCTGGTTCCGCGAACGTAGCCGGAGCCACCCGGCGAAGTGGTGATTTGCTCTGCATGTCCCTGGATAAGTATCACGACCGCTTCCAGGCCAAGTTCCGCCCTCGTACTACCGAGGCTCCGGGGGCCTGAGTAGCGTCACATCCCGTAGCAGTCGAACCCTCGTCAGGGAAAGGAGATCACATGAGGATCCACTTCCGTATCGCGGCGGTCGGGGCAGCTCTCGCCCTTGCGGGCGGAGGGGTGTTCGGCGTGGCGCCGGCTTCCGCTTCGAGTACGACCGATGATCTCTCCTGCGACGCGTGGCGATACCAGCGAGGCGCCAGTGGACACCATGGCGCGTCGATCACGTGCTACGGCAGTTCGTTCACCGCTTTTGTCGTGTGCCATAAGCCCGACGGTTACACGTACGGAAAGCTCGGAAACCGTGCCCGATCCGGTGGCACGTCGACTGCCTGGTGCGACCTCAACGCCGAGGCCGTCGATGCCGGAGCCTTCCCCAACTGATCACACGTCAGTCCCGTCCTCCGCTGCCAGAGAGTCATCACGACCCTCACGCTCCCGGGGCCCGGATGGCCGTCGGTGACGCTCGGCGCGAATCCCTGAGCGGCCCGTACGGCCCTGGGGCTTGCGCGCCGGGCTCGACGTCCTGCCGGTGTGCCAGACGCGCCCTGCCGATGTGTGCCTTGGCTCGTGACCTCCGAGGCCGAGTGGCGAGTGGTCCTGTGTGCAACACCATGCACGCGATGGGGGACCCGGAAGACGCCCCGGCTCGCGGAGGACCGCGCACCGGCCAGCCGCTTCAGCGCCCAGAGGCGTCCATGTCCTCGGGGTTGACGTCGCGAGCCCGGTCGCCCATCTGGCACCAGAACCGGCGCAGGCCGGCGACCGGTACCTTGCGCTGCCACGGAGCCTGCCGGCGGAACCGCAGGAAGAGCCACGACCGGGGCTGCCACGCTCTCAACAGGTCGTGCTGATGCAGGCAGAAGACCTCGCTGAACTCCACTCGCAGGTTCTCCACCTTGGCCGGGTAGGGGCACATCCTCATCCCGCACTCGTCCGTGCAGTTGCTGCCCGGCTGTGAGGTGCGCTCCACCGCACGCACCGGGTCCAGCCGCGTGCGGTCCCTGCTGAGGCACGAGGGGAGCCTGCAGCTCTCCGGACAGCAGAGCTCAAGGAGACGGAAGAGGTCCCTCGGGCGGTAGCCACGCTCGCCGAGCACGGCCAGCACCAGGACGTCCGCCAGGAGCTGCTGGGCCGCGGGGTCCAGGGTGCTCCACCCGGTGGACGGCGGGATCCAGAGATTGTGGACCCGTTGCTCCCCGGGACTGCTCACCTCGGTGCCTACCTCGGAGGCCACACCGGCCTCGTCGATCCACAGGAACCGCTCGGGGCGACGGGTCTGCAGCGCGCGGACCGCCAACTTGCCGGCCGCCTCGACCAAGGGGTGTTCCCGCTGGCCCTCGGCGAGCGCCAGCCACTCCCGCACCTGCCCCCTGGGGTCGGCTCCGTGCCCGCGGAGCGGCTGGTCCGCGTGCACGTCGTCGGGCAGGCTCCACAGGGTCAGGGCGTGCAGGAGCGTCATCCGGGTGTACCAAAAGGTGCTCCGCCTGAGCATGTCCTGGGCCTGCTTCACGAGGAACTGCCGGGCCTCCTTGTCGGAATGGGGACAGAGCCGCCGATTGGCAGCGAACTTGAAACCCTGCGCGAGCGAGATCCCCAGAGCCAGTCTGTTGCCCTGGCCCATCGTCACGTCCGGCGCGTCCGCCGTGCCGGTCGCCTGGGCTATCCATCTCTCCAGGTCGTCGCGGGGACTGCCGAGGTGACGCGACATCATGGCGCTGTCGACGAGCATGGGGAGCGCCCAGGCGCACATGGTGTTGGCGTACCACTTCTCCCTCTCGACCAGGGCCTCCGCCTCGGCAGTCGTGCGTTCGTACCGTTCCTTCCGTCTTTCCAGCAGCCGCACCACCGCGCGCCGCTCCCGGTCTCCCTGCGTTTCCACCCAGTCGAGGAAGGGCCGCCGGGCGGGTTCCTCGCCGGGTGGCTTCGGGGGGCGGCCGTCGCTGACCACGTGCTGAGGGCGCTCCAGGTGCTCGTACAGAGCGAGCGCCTTGTAGGCCCGCTCGCCACCGCTCCCCGCTTCCTGTGCGATCGCGGCACGTACCCGGTAGTCCGGCTCGCACCTGCCGATCTCGAAGAGAGTCTCGTACGCCCGTGTGTTGCTCCCGGCGACGGCGACGCGCCGGGCCGCCGCCCCGCACTGCCCCACCAGGACGATCTTCGCCTCGCGGAGCGCCACGGGGTCCTGGCCCCATCCGAACTCCGCCCAGTGCTTCCTGACCTCGCCGAAGAGTTCGTTCTGCTGCGGCCTGGCGTCGACGCTGTCGATCTCCACGGCGGATCCGTAGATCCTGAGCGCCCTCAGCCGCGCACTGCCCCGATCGTCGTGACTCCGGCCGCCGAGGCCGGTCGCACGCCCCCGCCGGGAGAGTTTCTCGGCCCGCATCGCCTCGTCCAGCAGGTGACCGGCCTCCTCCCGCAAGAGGTCGCGCATGACGGAGACCGAACAGGGTCCGGCCGGATCCGACGGCCGGTAGCCGCATCTGCACCGGCCGTCGAGCGAACGGGAGTGAAGGGTGAAGGCGATGAGGAGTTCTCGTCCGCCATGCCGCAGCGCCTGGCGGATGTGGTCCTTGGTGAGCTGAGCCAGGCGCGGCACCGAATCCACGCACAGGCCGAAGGCCGGTGACTGTCTCACCGGGCTGCCGAGCTCCCTCGCCAGGAAGCGGGACCCGAGATAGGCCTGCATGACACTGTGCTGGAAACGGGCCTTCCGTCCGTACTCGTGCACCAGCCCCATCCGGGCACCCCAGGTCGCGGCGAGCCGGAGATCGGTCCGGAGACCTTCGAGGCATTGCCTCCCGGCGTCCGCCGAGCCGTCCGGGGAGGACTCCTGGCACGCCGACGCGCCATCGGCCTCCTGGGAACTCCGTGCCCGTCTCAGGCCGTCCAGCTGGTAGTCCAGTTCCTCGGCGATGCGTCTGTTCCATTCGTCGTTACACGGCGCCCACGTGTTTCCGCTGTCGGTCTCCGCGTCGCCGTCCTGGTCTCCGGCGATGCGGGGGTCGAGTTCCCACAGCCCCACTTCCGCGCGGTCCGACGCCAGCCCGATGCAGGCCAGGGCGGAGATATGGGCCACTACCACCGACCTGGTGTCACGGTCTATGGGCAGCTCCGGGTGGACGTCCCCGTCGACGAGCGCGTCCAGCCACGTCTCCATGAGGTCGCCCCGCAGCTCCCAGGTGTCGTGGAGCGTCGGATCCGTCGATCCGCCTTCCGTCCACAGTGGCTCCAGGAGGTCCCTGCGGTGCAGATCCTTGGCGATCTGCAGATAGATGGGCGACTCCGACATCCTCGCGACTTCCACGACCCGGTCGAGGAGGAGGGAGTCTGAGCGCCAGCTGCCGCTGCGGGCGATGTACTGCAACGCCGCCTCCGCGCTCAGCGGCTCCAGTTCCGTCATGGCGGCCTGCATCGCGCGCAGCGGTTCGTGCGGCCGGGAGGCGATGACCAGCGGCAGTCCTTCGTCGCCGGCCTTGCGTATCGCCTTGCGGATCAGGTTGTCGCGCTGACCGCTCGCGTGATTCCGGCTGAGCGTCTCCTCCAGGCCGTCCCCGAGCACCACGATCCGGTCGGCCCGCTGCCGCAGCCACCGCCAGATCCGGTCGACCTCACCGTCCGACCGCACCACCGGCTGCACGATCTCCTGGAAACGCTGACGGGCCAGTTCGCAGAAGTCCAGGGTATCCCCCTGGGCGTCGCGCAGCCGTACCGGAATGGGGACGGCGCCCTTGGCCGCGAGTTTCTCGGCGAGACGCACCAGCAGCGCGGTCTTACCCGCCCCGACATTGCCGACGACGATATGCGGGCGGCGGGCCTTCCGGTCCCGAAGGTTATTCATGATCGCATTGCAGAGCTGGTCTCGCCCGACCACCTCGTCCATGAGGCTGCCCGCCGTCTGTACGAAGCTGCCGGCTTCTGTCCTCGCCTTACGTGTGCAGAACCTGCGGACCCGCCCGAGCCGCCAGGCCAGGAACAGCAGAGTCGAAATGGCCAGCAAGAGCACCGGCATCACCACTCCGTTGGCCGCTCCGCAGGAGGTCCCGATCTTTGAACAGGCCTTGTCCGGGTTGAACGCTCCCCACCACCATCCGTTGTCCTTCTCTCCGGTGTCGTTGAAGAAGATCGCGACCACCAGGCCCCGGAGGGCCCAGATGACGAACACCGCGGCGAGGACACCGAAGAGGAGGATCAACACAGTCGTCACGAACGGATTCCGCCACCGTCTCGCGTGGGTGATGCCCCGATGCAGCAACCACCATCTCCGCAGCACCCTGACGGTGGCGTCGAAAGGCCGCCGCAGGTGCGCGATCGTCTCCCGGAAGAACCCACCCTCCGGTGGGCCGGTGACGATCCTTACCTTGGGCCGGTGGAATGCGTTCGCCATGGACACCAGCTCCGTACGCTGCGGTGATCGCTGCGGTGAGGAGCGGGCGCGCGCGGGACGGGCCGAGGACCCACCGGTATTCCCCCTTGCGTGCCCTTGCCCGGCCGTGCACCGACGCTCCGATGCGGGATGTCGAGGAATCCGCCCTCCTTCCACAGCTACCACCCCTTGACCGGCCTCGCCACCGGGCCAGGGGCGGGGGCCGCCACGCCGTACCGGGCCCAGACCCGTCCTGGCCGTACGCACCCCGGCCGGCTCCGGGGCCCTACCAGCCGTCTTCCCACTCTCGCGCAAGCCGCTGCCGCGGCGGCGGGCACGGACACCTCAGGGCCCGTCGGCCGAGGACAGCGTCCGGTACGCACCGTGAGCCCGTGACCGTGGGGGATACGGCCAGTGCTGTGACCTCATAGGTTCGCCGGGTTGGTGGTCGTGGCGGTTGAATCCTGGATCGCTTCCCGGACCGCGCATGCGCGGTCGACGAGTTCGGCCCGCTGAGCATCCGGCCGACCGGCGGGTCCTGCCGAGCCGACCAGGGCGGGCCCGGCCGGGTACCGGCGACCTACCACCGCACCCACGGCGCTACTTACTTCCACGGCTGCTACCCCATCGGCAACGACATCCTGTGGGGCAGCAACCGCCGTCGCAGCCTGACAACAACCCGGTGAGCCTCTTTGGCCTCAGGTCACTGGCGGCGTCCGCTCACAGAAGCGCGCACATGGGGCCGCGCTGCCAACGCGATCCCCACCAACACGGTAGTGCAGGCCGCCGATGCCGCTGCCGTCACCCGAACCCCCTGCGGCACGTCGTCCACTGCTTCACGCTCTCCGTCTTCCATGACGCACACGGTGCGCAGGGTGAGAAACCGGACGTCATACCCCACCGCCCCCTTCAACTGCGCCCGGCACGGATGGCTGTAGGGGAACGGAGCCGAGTCCGCCCCGCCGTCCTGCGCCACAGCCACGGTCGACATCAGATTGATGGCCCCCAACGAGTAGGAGGCAGTAGTCGTGGCTGCGCAGGCAAAGGCTACGGCAACGACCACACGGCGCCATCCGGCCCAGTGCCTGTTCCCCGGCAAGGCAACCCCGGCCTGACTCTTCGTGTGCTTGGGCAGGAAGAACATCAGGGCCCACATCACGCCGACCCACCAGAGCACGCCGGTGAACGCCTCGCGGTTGATTGCGCCTACCGACCAGCACGACCGGGACGGTCATCGCGAGGAGGGTCAGGTCGGCCTGTCGGCTGCCGGCCTGGAGTCCATAGGCCGCCATGACCGGACTCATTCCCAGGCCACGCTGGAGGTACAGCGTCCAGGTCATGAAGAACAGGCCGCACAGCAGGCCGAGCATCAGCTGTGCGGACAGGCCGCCGGAGAACTGCTTGCCCCGGAAGAGGGACAGTGCCACGAGCGGGTGCGGCGCCGGTCGTCTCCTGGATGGCGGGCAGGGCGGTAAGGACGACCGACTGGTCGAGGATGTCCATGTCATCCTGGATGCGGTGCCGGATGCCGCGTGAGCCGGGGGCTCGGCCGGGTGCTTCGGCTCGTTGTCGAGCGCGGAGGAAACCACGGAGGGACTCTTGATTCAAGGAATCGGGGAGCTCGCCGTCAGCCGCACCGGGGCCGGAGAACACGAAACCCGGGGCAGACGGCAGAGCTGCACCCGGGTAAAGACAGGACACTACGGGGGAGGGTGGGTGACGCAACTCAGGCCAGTGCGACGTCCGCCCCCGGGCACGTTCGAAGACTCAGAACGTGGGGGAACGCGGACGGCTACAGGGCGGGGGATCGGGCGGTTCGGGAGCCGGAGGTGGTCTGCCGACCGCCCGGACCGCCCGGCCGGTCAGTCCCTGTCCTCGTAATGGGCCAGGGCGAGCCCCAGCGCGAAGAAGGTCGGGGCCCACTCTCCGACAAAGATGCCCCACCGGTCGGCCCGAGCCATACCTGCCGGTTCGGTCTTCAACGAGCCTGCCCACGCCACGACCGTCAAGCCGATGGAAGCGAAGGCGGCACAGTAGGCGTGTTCGCTCTTGACTCCTGCCTCGTGAAGCTTCTGGACGATCACGAGAACTCACCCTTTCGCGCAGAGAACGCTTCCAGTGGTCGTCGTTCCAGCGTGCCGGGCCCGGACGTCCTACGCATCTTGGGCGCCTTCTCCGGCTCTAGGCATCGTTCAGCTGCTGGGGTGAGCCCGTCGTCGTTGGCGGGTGGTGCGGCTTTCGGCCCGCGCCGGGGTGTGCGTGCCTTGGCGCGGCCGGGACGGTGTGCTGCGGGAGTCTCCTACGGCGGAGCGACTTGCGCGTTCCGCGCGGGTAGGGAGCAGCGGAGTGCGATCGTCGGCGCGACCGTGGCTGTGCGGAGGGGTGGGAAATGTTCGGTGTACGTGGTGCCGTGGTGGCTGTGTGTTCCCTGGTGCTGGCGGGAGCGTCCGCGGCGTCGGCTCCGGCCTCGGAACCCGGCATGGTGATCGTCTGCGAGGGGGCGGAGAACACCACGTACAGCCCGGGGCTGACCCTTCTGCCGAAGCGGGCGTCCCTCGAGGCCGTCAGCGACTACAGCTGCCGTGGGCTCGGGCCGACGCCGGTCCCGGCGGCTGGGCACAGCGTGGGAGAGTCGCCCGCCGCTTCGTGCGTGACGGTGAACTCGCCCCGCGTGCGAGAGCGGCTGCGCTTCGCCGACGGCCGGAAGTCGGTGATCGTCTATGGGGAGTCGACCGCCGTCCGGGTCGCGGGCGTCATGGTCGTGACGCTCACGGGCCGGGTGACGGAGGGTCTCGGCGCGGGCGGCACGGCCCACCGCACGGTCCGAATGCTGCCCGCGGAGTCCCCGACGGCGTGTCTGACGCCGTCGGGGCTGGGAGGCGTCACCGGGGTGGGCTCGCTGAGGATCCTGACCGGGAATTCAAGTGCGGCTGAGAGGAAATCTGCACTGGGTTGGCGGGTTTTGCCCGGCTGGAGTGACCGTGGCTCCCGGGCGTCGTCGCATGGCTCGTGACTTTTCGACGGCCGTATCGCAGTGACATGTCTGGTGCCCGGTGAGTTTGGTCGAGACGGTCTTCATCCAGTGGCGGGTGAAGCGAACCGGCCCCGGCGCAGCAGCGCGTGTGCACGACGTGCGGGGGATTGTGAACACGATCTGCCACGCGAACCGCACCGGCATTCCGTGGGAGTACCTGCCGCACGACTTCCAGTCCTGCAAGCCGGTCTACGACTACTACGCGAAGTGGGAAGATGTTCTGGAAAGCCCTCGCCGCCGACCAGGAACTGGCGGAAGCGTTCGAACGCGCCATGTCCGTCCACGTCTCCGACATCGGTCCGTGGCTCGCCTCCAACCGGGACTGGGCGACCGTCCGGCACGTGGTCGACGTGGGCGGCGGGACTGGAAAGCTACTGGCCACCCTGCTGCACGGACACGCGCATCTGCGTGGCGCCGTCATCGAACCGGCGGCGACGGCGGCACGCGCTTCCGCGCTGTTCGCCGAGGAAGGGCGTCACACTCCTCTGTGTCCCCGGGCCGTCCCGGCCCCACGGCTGATGCGCATCGCGCACCTGCCGGCGGTGAGCCCCGCTGACCGGATTCTCCTGCAACGCTCCGGCTCCCGGCCCGGGTTCGGCTGGCAGACGCCGCACTACGGCCCAATGTGTGGTGGGGCGGCACGGCGGTAGGGCGCGCGCCCGGTGCCGCCGTGGTCGCCGAAGCTGATCACTTCACGGACAAGGCACCCGGCCGAGGCGCCCGATGCCTCAGCTGGCGGCAGCCGCCAGGCGTCGCATGGTCGTCATGAGTTCGTTGGGCGGGGAGATGCTCATCGTCCGGCTCTCGTGGTCGAAGACCGTGATCGAGGTCAACGTGCCGGAGCGCCACCAGAACACCCGCGGGGAGATAGGGCCGGGGCCGTCCTCGTAGGCACCCTGCCCGAACTGCGCCAGGGCGTTGACGGCCTCGCCCACGTGGCTGTCGGCAAGCGGGTAGAAAACGAGGTTGTGCCGGTTCGGGGCGGTGAGCAGCACCCCCTCGCCAGGGAGTTCGGGGCCTCCGGCGGCTCGCACCGCCTCGTCGAAGAGCAGCACCTTGCTGGCCGCGAGCATTGACTCCGGGTGGCCGAGGAGGTGCAGGACCGCGCCACCGGGGAGGTCGATGGTGTCGTAGTCGACCGGCTCGGCGAGCAGGGTTGGCTCGCGCAGCGGAGAGCAGGGTGTCCCGGTCGACCATTGCGACATCGTGGTCGGTGAGGAGGCGGAGGTGGTCCGGGGTGTCGAGGGCGATGCCCTCCAGCAGGTCCGTGGCTACCGGGCGCAGGTAGGTGTAGTGCTCTCGGGCCTCGTCGGGTATCGATTCGGTGGATACCAGCCGCAGGTACACGCTGCGCAGGGGATCCGGGGCGGTGCTGGGGCTGGAGCTGGGTGGCAGGTCAGTCATGCGTGCTTCCTTCGGGTGTGCGGCCAACCTCAGCGGAGTGCTGGGCTCGTGTGGCGCTGGGTATCGATGAGTTCCTCGCCGAGTGTTGAGGTAGTCCGTCCACATTTCGACCACCTTGCCCGGCAGGGCGGTTACAACGCCGGCTACGTCGCCCAGCGCTTCGACAATATCGTTGCCGCCACGTTGCGAGCCAAGGCCGAGAGGGGCGGGATCGTTGTCTGGTGACTATGAGCAATCTTCAATGGCACGCCGTCAAGGAACGCTGTCACGGGCCAGCGGCCGGGTGTCGCAGTGTTCGATTAGAGTTCAACCCCCATCACTACGCACATGACTTCGGGGATTCTCTTGACCACGCTGCCGCCCCTGGGCGACTCTCTCCAGCCCGACCGCAGTCTCCGCCGAATCTGGATGTTCGTAGGGGTGCTGGTCGTGGTCTGCGTTGCCGCGTTCCTCATCAATCGCCAGTTCATGACGGAAGATGACCACACCGACGTGGCAGCGGGTGACTGCTTCGAGAACACTGGGACTGCTGAGAAACCGCAGATCAAGAAGCGGGATTGCGGTGACCCGAAGGCCGAGTACAAGGCCCTGAAGAAGATCGACGGCGCCGTCACGGGCCTGGCGTGTTCGGATGTCGAGGGCACCACAGGAGCGCTCACGCAGATCAGTTGGGGCAAGGCGTCCGAGTCCTTCGCCGTCTGCTACAAATCCAACCGCCGCTGACCGAAACGGCCACCCGGCCGAGAGCCTTCCCCTGGCCTGTGCCAGCGGTGGCCACCGCGGCCGTCGCCATCCCAGTACAGGCGCCCCGTCCGTGGCCTCACGCCGACCATCTGCAGGCAGCCCCTATTGGTCAGTCGCCTGGGGTCTCCGGCGCCGCCGACCGGACCCCCGGGCCCGCAGGGATGACGATTGGCGGCTGCTGGCTCGATCTCGCGGGCGGACAGACCGTTGAAGTTGATGCCGCGCGGCCCGAGCACCTCGCCCTGCAGACGGCCGACCTGTTCCAGCAGGCTGCCCAGCAGATCGGCCGGCACATACCCCTCGCCCCGCGCCACGGCCCCTATCACCTGGACCAGCCGTTCCGGGGTGGCTTTTGCGCGCCGGACGACTCCGATGAAGCCGCACTCCGCCGCGCTCACCAGTTGCTGCTCGTCGATCTGTGTGGTGACCAGCACCCCCCGCGCGGTGCTGGTCCGCTGGATCTGGCGCAGTACGCGCAGTGCGACCTCGTCGACGATGTCCACGACCATGACCGCCACCTGGGCGTCCTCGCTGCCGCCCCGGTCGACGAGCCGTACTTCGGGGCGGGTGCGCAGCTGGCTCGCCACTCCGGCCTGCGAGATGGGGTCCTGTGCTCTCACCGCCACGATGATGCGGTCCGCAGGCACCCCGTTCACCGTGCTCCTGTCAGGCGCTGGCCGACTAATGTCGGGAACTCGGCATGCCACTGGGCCAGTGGCAGTTGGCCACGGCCCGAACCGCGTCCTGCCGTCGCGGTGACGTCAGAAGCCGTCCGCTTACCGATCAGGGAGGTTGGGGAGTAGCGGCTGGTCACCAGCCCGCTGTGGGGCTGTGGGGGCTGCGGAGCGCGGCGTACTGAACTGAGGAGCCCTCCGCCCTTCGTTCGACGTCCATCAGCCGCCGTTGCTCTACTCGGTCGGTTCCCCGAGTGGCGGAAGGACACCGAGCTGTTGCAGGAAACCGAGTGTGTCCTTGTCGGACCACTTTTCCGCCAGCTTGCCGTTCTCGATGCGGTGGACGACCGTCGCCGTGATTTCCAATTGGTTGCCCGTGGCGGGAATGCCCGGCAGATCGCGCTCGTGCACACCCCGGCACAGCAGCCGCGTGGCGACCTTGTCGCCCTCCGCCACCTGGTCCTGGATCTCGTGCGTGCCCGGCGTCGCCTCCCAGAAGACGCGGAAGATCTGCTTCAGCCCCTCAACTTGTCATTTATGGTCCGGCGTCGAACACGGCTCGAACTTGGTCGGCGTTTTCGCAGTTCAGCGGACGAGAAGGCGGCCCCCGTCTGATCCTGTG